>JAFDJF010000368.1 GCA_019307645.1 Deltaproteobacteria bacterium | reverse complement strand
TCCGTGTCCAACGATCTTGTGAACCCTGGGCATTGTTTTCGTACCGTAGGCAATTCCGGCAACTCCCCAGGGACCACCCACCTTGAAAATCCGGTCGCAGCCGGCAATGTCCGCGGCTACCAGTGTGGCCGGATTTGCCTTCATTCCCTTACTTGGCGGCGTAATTGCCACGACTTCATCCACGCCTGCAACCTTGGCAGGGAGCACAGTCATAAGAATGGAACTGGGGTAAATGGCTGTCCCGCCCGGGATGTAGCATCCGACGATGTCCATTGCCCTTGTGATTCGACCGGCCAGGATTCCTTCTTGCACCTCAATGGACCACATATCACGTTCCAGTTGGGCTTTGTGGAATTTGATTATGTTCTGAGCCGCAGCTTTCAGGCATTCCACCACCTCGGGGTCCAGTTGGTTGTAGGCTTCCTTGATTTCGTCCGGTGTGGCTTCCAGATCGGGTGGGGCAATGTCATCTTTATGTTTTTTATAATGTTCAAGGGTTACGGCATCACCCCGCTCCCTTATGTCTTCTACAATTTTCCGGACACCCTCATAAACGGATGAGATATCCTGCATAGATCTTTCCATGACAGCCTTGTACGTATTCGGGCTCAGGCTGTCGATTTTTACGGGTTTAAGTTCCATTTCTGGTATCTTCTCCTTTCTCGATTCAAATATTTTGAAACTGGCTCATATGGTTATACAAACGGTTCATTTTTCAGGGTGATGTTTGTGATGATAGTAAGAACGCCTTTGTGAATATTTTCCCGTCAACCAGACATAATCAGCAGTCTCCCTGACTATTGTCTGTTTGCCTTCCTCCATAGGCAACAACACAATTGTTGCCATGTCAACCGGGATTCGTCCTGATGTCCTGTCAGGGATGCCGAATTTATAAACGATGTGACCGTTTCCCGTTAGAACAATCATGATCTTTTTATTTTTTTTCAGAAACTCCGCAATGTTTTCGGCCATTGTATCTTCCCAGACACACTGGGCCTCATAAAAATACTCAAAGTTTTTCAGATCACTGTGAGCATTATATTTAAAAATTTCCATGAGATAGGCACGGTGCTTCTCATTTTTCAGATCAATATTTTTTGCCAGCAAGGCTCTTTCGTCCGGGTCAAGGCTGCGCAAGCCAGATCTGGCAACCTTTTTTACAGTATCATTCGGTGCGTTAATGGCAAGTATTTTGCCTCCCGTTTCTTTTGTCGCAAGCATGAGAGGACGATAAAAACTGTAGTCAAAAGACCATTGCTTTTTCCAGTTCACATCTTCCAGAAACTCTGTTTCCGTGGATGCTCCTGCCATGTAACGGTCGATGAATGCCTGCTGGGGTTTCTGGAAAAACTCCATGGCAACCGTAATTGAAGTTTTTTGCGCCATCAGAGCCTGCAGGATCTGCACCTGAATCAGATGATGTTCGGGATTGTCATGGACTTCTCCTATCAAGACCAGGTCCTTTGATTCCAACTGGTCGATGAATTCTTGAAATGACAGGACTTTTCCTGTCTCAACATGGACGATTTGACCCATGACAAAATGGCGCGATATACCCTCCACAGAAGCCAAGGGGGGCATTTTCGGTTTTATCACCGAGCAACCTCCTGCGGCAGAGGAGAATATTAATACAAAAACAAAAAATCTGAATCCGATCCCTTTGGTTTCCATTCACAAATGCTCACGATTTCCGCTGAGGTCGGTTAGCCGCTACCGTTTCTTGTCTTTCTGATGGACATCTGCCAACTTCCAACGGACAGTTTCTGATTTTGCAGCGTATGATCTTGACTGGGGCAATAGATATCATTTACTCTGTTATTACGCAACCCATTAGAAGTAATTCTGTTTTTTGGAAAGGAGTTCACCACGGAAACACACGGAAATCCGCAGAATATAAGGACGTGGTGGAAAAAACCGTTATCATGAATCCCGCTACCCATGCCCAATATGAACTGGAACCTGAGAGACTGAGACAGACGCTGCCGGACAGCCCGGGTGTATATTGTTTTAAAGATCTCTCCGGCAGGGTGATTTATGTGGGCAAGGCAAAAAATATCAAGAAACGGGTCCTGTCCTACTTCAGATCTCACGATGATATGTCCAGTAAAACAGCCTTGATGATGAAAAAGGCCTGTGGTCTTGATTTTATCCTTACTTCCACTGAACAGGAGGCATTCATACTTGAGAGCAGTCTGATAAAAAAGTACATGCCCCGGTATAACGTTATTCTCCGGGACGACAAACAATATCCATGTCTCAGACTCGATATCAATGATTCCTACCCACGACTGAGCATGGTGCGAAGAATTAAAAAGGACGGTGCAGTTTATTTCGGACCTTTTTCATCAGCCAATGCTGTAAGGAGCACACGCAAGACAATTGACCGCGTCTTTAAACTGCGCAAATGCAGGGGCACAGGGCTCCCAAAGCGTACAAGACCGTGCCTGAATTATCAGATGGATCACTGCCTCGGTCCGTGTACAAATGACGTCCCAGTGTCAGAATACAGCGATATTGTCAAACAGGTGAGACTCTTTCTGGATGGGCGTAACCGGGAGTTGATCGGCCATTTGAAAAAAGAAATGGCCGAGACAGCAGACAATCTGGACTTCGAAAAAGCCGCCGGAATAAGAGACCAGATCAGGGCCATAGAAAAGACGGTGGAACGTCAGCATGTGGTTTCACAGCGATTAGAGGATCAGGATGTCATCGGCCTGTCACAAGAAGAGGATTTGTATCAGGTGGTCAACCTCTTTGTTCGCAAGGGATATGTGGTCGGCAGCCGTAATTATTTCTTTAAGGTTCCGGGAGGCTCGCCTTCCGAGGTGATGGAGGCCTTTCTGAAGCAGTATTACTCCCGTGAGGCCCTTATTCCGGAACAGATTCTCATTTCTGAGCAAATCGGAGATCTCGTGCCCATTTCCAAATGGCTTGGTGATCTGGCCGGGCGAAAGGTTGTGATCCACAGGCCGCTTAAAGGTGAAAAACTGAGGCTGGTGAAGATGGCGATCTCAAATGCGGAAAATCTTCTTGCCGGACGTTTAGATTCTTACGATGAAGACCTGATAAACCTTGTGCAACGACATCTTAAGCTCAAGAAGTCCCCGCGATTTATTGAGGGTCTGGATATTTCCAATCTTCAGGGTGACCTGGCGGTCGGAAGCGTTGTCAGTTTTGTGGATGGACTGCCTCACAGGTCCGGGTATAGAAATTACAGGATAAAGGCAGTGGACGGCATTGATGACTACGGCATGATGACGGAATTGGTCGAAAGACGGATTGCCCGGGGACAACCGCCGGATCTTTTTCTGGTGGATGGCGGCAAAGGACATCTTGCATGTGTAAAAAACGTGCTGGACAGACGGTTGTCTGCCGATACGACCGAGGTTGTTTCAATTGCAAAGCCGGATAGCAACAGACAGGAAAAATATGACAAGATATATCTTCCGGGACGCAAGAACCCCCTGGCTCTCAGGCCGGATAATCCTGTGCTGCTCCTCATGATGCGGGTCCGGGACGAGGCACATCGCAGGGCGATTTCCTATCATCGGAAACTAAGAGGACAAAAGCTGAAAGGGTCTGAACTGGACCGGATCCCAGGCATTGGTGAAAAAAGGAGAAACAGATTGCTTAGGTATTTTGGTGACATACATGCTGTTGCCGGGGCAGGCCGTGATGCATTGCTTGATGCTCCCGGCATAACCGAATTTTTAGCAGATAAAATTCTTCTGTTTTTTCGGGACTGGAACCGTGAACCGTGAACCCTTGAACCTGATTAATTACCTTTTCTCTTAAAGTTCCCCGTGGCTTTTGCCGATATTTATACTGGCCATAAATGGCCCTTAATCTCTTTTGCCTCCCCCCTGAGAAGCCTTTCGGCTTCCGGGGGGATCTTCCGGAAGCTTAATTTTTTCATTCGGCTTTTGAAACCTGGTCCTCAGGGCCAGGTCAGAGAGTGATGGCTCTGCCGTGTTGATAGGGACTAATTGATAATAGTGATCTAAAGTGAACTAAAGTGCCT
>JAFDJF010000367.1 GCA_019307645.1 Deltaproteobacteria bacterium | reverse complement strand
ATGATGCCCTTGAGGTAATCAATATCATAAATATAGACGTTATCCAAGTCGTTTACATCCGGCCGAACATCCCTCGGCACAGCGATGTCGATAAAAAAGAGAGGCCTGTTGCGTCTTTTTCTCAGACAGCTTTTCACCTGTTCATATGTAATCACAAATTCCTGCGAAGCAGTGGATGTCACCACAATATCCACATCTTCCAGTTGAAAAGTAATTTCTTCAAAGGAAACAGGACTTGAGGCAAACAGCTCAGCCACCTGGACTGCCCGTTCAAAGGTACGATTGGCAACCACCATGGAAGTTACTCCGTTGGACAAAAGATGCCTGGCTGCCAGTTCAGCCATCTCCCCCGCGCCTATGAGAAGTATCTTTTTCCCGTCCAGAACATGGAAGATCTTCTTAGCCAGTTCAACGGCAGCATAGCTAATGGAAACAGCAGTCTCACAGATGCCTGTCTCAGTCCTCACCCTTTTAGCCACATGAAATGCCCGGTGCATTATTCTGTTAACGATCACACCCGCCGTCCTTTGCCGGGCCGCCTCAGCATAGGCATCTTTTATCTGCCCCAGGATCTGCGGTTCACCCACAATCATGGAATCAAGGCTCGATGCCACCATAAAGATATGCCTGACCGCATCCATGCCCTCGAAAGTATACAGACTGGGGATAAGGTTGTCTTCCGGAATGTTTCCCAGCCTGGACATCAGGGACACAATGGATTCCCTGGCCTCGTCATCCTTTTCCGTAATAACCAGGGCCTCCACCCGATTGCAGGTGGAAAGGAAAAAGCCCTCCTTGATACAGGGAAGATCCCGCATGGCCGCCAGAGCCCGGGTCGTTTCATCCGTTTCCGCGGCAAGGCACTCCCTCAGTTCAACCGGGGCGGTCTCGTGGTTCATCCCTATGTTAATGATCTTTAGAGCCATTCTCAAAATGTTCAATTTTGTTCGAGTTCAAGTCGAAGATCCCGGACCTTGAACCTGACACTGAAATCGGGAACCCGCCCCTCAGGGGACCGCGCAGCAAGTGCAAAGAAATTGGATAAAAGAGGACGTTTTGAACCGGCTTTTTGTCAAAGCGCTTTCCGTACCCCCAAACTGTCGAAACTGTGGTACCCGCCCATCCAGAGGCTTGCCCCTATAAAGGTAAAAATCAATATGCAGAAACATACAATAGACATTAGGGCAGCCCTGCGCCCGCGCCAGCCAACCGTGAGTCTCTGGTGAATCAAAGCCGCATAGGAAAGCCAGGTGATCAGGGACCATACTTCTTTTGGGTCCCACTGCCAATAGGTACCGATTGCTAATTGCGCATACACTGACCCGGTAATCATTCCTAATGTCAAAAACACAAATCCATAAACCAGCGAGTAATAATTTATGGTATCCAGCGTGGCAAGAGATGGAAGCCTGCTGTAAAAAGAGCCTAATTTTTTCTGTTTTATGGAACGTTCCAGGATCAGGTACATAATAGCGGCCAGAAAAGTTATGGCAAACAGGCCATTACCCATAAAGGCCGTTCCAATATGAAAAGTCAGCCAGAGGCTTTTGAACTGCGGTCCCA
This sequence comes from Deltaproteobacteria bacterium, assembly GCA_019307645.1. The sequence goes on along the minus strand of JAFDJF010000367.1, from coordinate 2,458 downwards.
CAGGCCCCTCCAATTCGGGCATTGTGGAGGAAATTATCATCAGAAAGGCTGCAAAAGGGGCAATAAACGAACCCAGTACCCTGAGCCTGAATTTTATCTGAAAGACCAGGTAGGCACAGATAATGCTCCATGAAAAAAAGGAAAGTGCGGATCTGAACCCCAGGACAGGGACTGCTCCCAGCGAATAATACTGGCAACCGAGCATTATGGTATGGCAGATGAACCCGGCAACGAGAATCCAGAAAGCGCACCTGTACACCCATTTGAACTGTTTGATAAGGTAGACGATAAATCCGCCCGTTGCGACCAGTTCAAAGACCAACGCCAGGTTAAACCATGGAAAGGACATATCTCTCCTCAGGGTTCGCGCAAAAATGTGAATTTATTTTTGTGCGAGCCCTTAGCTCTTTACAAAACGGTTTAGGATATCCTTTACCCCCACTTCCTTAGGGAGTATCCTGATGAGAGCAGCCTCCACCTCTCCCAGGTTGCCTTCCTTCAGCGCCTGCAGGGTATCGGAGTGAAGGATTTCATGGAAAATCCGGCTGTTTTCCTGCTGTGAAAGACCCAGTGAAATGACCTCATGCCTCAAACAGCCCATCAGGTCCAGGAAGATCTCATATTCCTTTCCGAATTGCGGTTCCAGTTGCTTTCTAATGCTTTTTGCAAGGGCTGGACTTTTTCCCGATGTGGAAATGGCAATGGACAAATCTCCCCTATTGATGATGGAAGGGACAATAAAATCACAGTCAGCAGGCTGATCTGCCGCGTTGATCAGCAGGCCGTTTTTCCGGGCGCTTTCACTTATCTCATGATTCAACTGCCTGTCGTCGGTAGCGGCAAACACCAGGAATACACCATCCAAGTGTTTTTCCGTGAAAGCATCACCCGCGTGAAGGACCGTGCCGGTTTCAATCAATACTTTAAGTTTATTTGTCAACTCATTGCTTACAATACGAATTGATGCCCCATGCTCCAGAAGGGTTTCAACCTTTCTCTGGGCAACGCTACCTCCCCCCACAACAAGGGCGGTCCTGCCTTCAAGTTCCAGAAAAATTGGATAATAGCTCATATCTCAACCCCATATCATATACACCTGTCCGCCATATCCGTTATGAATTTCTCAACCCCGTCCGGCCCTTCTTTGGATTCAATATCACCGATAAGCTTACGGATCTTCCCATAGGTTGCCGGATCCGTTTTAAGGTCATCTGTGGACCTGTATGCCCCACCCCGGCGACCAACCCGGTATATCAGCCGCTCAGGATCAGAAAGTTCCTGATACTTTCTGACCACATCCAGCATCTTTTCCCTGTCATCCGGGAGTCTTCCGGTGATCTCTTCCAGCAGATTCGTTATGTGATCGCTTGTTACCGTGCTCGTTATCCCGTCCAGGTTCTCCAAAAAGAGCTTGATTTCTTCCACCACCATGTCATCGGTTTGTACTGTGAAGCTCCCTTCCACCATTTTCTCATGAAGGGCTACCACAGGGAGAACCCTCAGACTGCGGAAGCGGATAAAGTGAGGATTGATCTGATTGAGCACTTTTGCAGTCTCAACAGCATGTTCGCGCCACATCTCCTGCCCGCCGAGACCCGGCATAACATATTCCGATACTTCCATGCCGGCGGCCACCACTTTTCGGCCCGCCTCCACATGCTGGGCAGCGGTTACACCCTTTTTTATGAATTTTAGAAGCGGATCATAGCCGGTCTCAAGCCCGATATGAATCCTGTTCAGGCCTGCCTTTCTGATTCGTTCAAGAGATTCAATGGACCTGCGCACAATAGTACGGGATCTGGAATAGCTGGTGACCCGGGTTATCTCAGGAAATTGTTCACGCAAAAATTCGAGCGCCTCGACCATGTCGCCGATTCTCATAATGAGATTATCCGCATCCTGCAGGAAACAGGCCCCGGTTCCGTAGTACATCCAGGCAGCCACGCTGCGGTAGCTGTCGCTGTAACCGGATTGCCCGAAAATATGGCTTATCACCCGATCATCCACATTGCCGTCTGAGCCAAGCTTCAAAGACAGGGCCTTGATATCATCAGCAATATCCCTGGCAGTCTGGATGTCCTGCTTGATTTCTTCAACCGTCCTTAAAGAAAACTTTCTCTTTTTGTAGGTCCGGCAGAACAGGCACTGGTTCCACGGACAGTTCCTGGTTACCCGCAGAAGCAGGCTTCGTGCCTCGCTGGGCGGTCTGATGGGTCCCTGTTCAAAGCTGAGTTCTTTTCCAGTCATTTTCTTATTCATCTTCACACTGGGAGCTATTGAAAGGCTTTAAAAATGTCTATTCAGTGGCCTGCCCTTACAACCTGAAACCCAATGGCATTAACTTAACCCTAACGTCAATGGCAAAAACTTAAGGACTGTTTGTATGATTTAGCATCAGAAATTCTTTTCATGCGCGAAAATTTGAACAATCGAATATCGAATACATGAATTCCGAATG
>JAFDJF010000366.1 GCA_019307645.1 Deltaproteobacteria bacterium | reverse complement strand
CAATGGCCCGGTTAAAAATACTACTGAAACGAACATTCAGTAGATTTTCCGCCTCAGGGTTCATTAATTTAACCTTATTGTACATATCGGTTACGATCAAACCGTCGGCAACCGATTTTAAAATACCGTCGATTTGATCTCTGGCCTGCTCGGTATCTGCAAGTGCTTTATTCAGCTCAGAGGTTCGTTCTTCCACCATGCCTTCCAGGTTCTCAGAATACTCCTTTATCTTTTTCTCCGCCCGCTTGCGCTCAGTGATGTCACGGGAAATTCCTAGAATTCCAACAGCTTTGCCATCTTGATCACGCATAAAGGTTGTTGTTTGTTCGGCCCAAAAGGTGGAGCCGTCCTTACAATATTGTTCCAGCTCCAAGGTTCGAGATCTTGTCAGATCCTTTTGCTCCATATTTTCAAGGGCAAGTTCCTCTGAAAGAGTTTTAATTGCAATCTCCAGTGATTCAGGCGCTATAATCTCTTCAATGGGCATCGCCATTCTCTCTTTGACGCTGTATCCGGTCATTTTTTTTATGGAGGGGCTGATATAAGTATGTTTGAAGTCCATATCCATGGTCCAGATGACATCGGATACATTATCGGCAAGCAGGCGATACTTTCTCTCGCTCACTTGTAAACCCTTTTCGGTTTGTTTGCGTTCGGTGATGTCCAGCAATGAGGCAACACTTCTTTTGGTCCCAGGAATTAATGCTACTTTATTATATATATCTTTTATATTTCCTTGCCTGCCAACAAAGCGAAATTCATACTCAGTTGGTACTTTCTCTCCGTTTTCCCTTCTTTTAACATGATACGCTTGCAGATTTTCCAGGTCTTCCTTCACTATAAATTCTGTCCACTTCATCTTCCCTTCGACTTCTTCTCTGAAATATCCGCTGAGTTTCTCAAATTCTTTGTTGGCCATGGAAATAGTCGTGTCCTCTTCAATTATCACAGTGGCGGTGCCAGTATTCTCAAATACGCTACGATATTTTGCCTCACTCTCCCCCAACTTCTCCTCCACCAGCTTGCGCTTATAGAATTCCTTCTCTAACTCCTTGTTCCTCTGTTCCAATTCTTCATAGGTTGGTTTCTTGGCCATTAGAAAATCCTCCATCTAAAAAAACGAAAAGGCCCATACTTTAGCACAGTTAACATGCTATGTATGAGCCTTTATCCTTCACATAGGGTTTACCCTCTGCAATTGGTTATATTTCAGATCACGGACGAGATAGATTCATTTTTATAGGAATCTTCAAGTGATATTCCGTAGATAAATTTATAATAGCATGGGGGAACTATAACTGCAAATATTATCATATGGAAAAGAAGGCATGGGATCTAATCCGGTCAGGGGATAGGTGATTTTTTTGTTAAAATTCAGCAATTCGACAAGTCTTGTTTTAAGGTTGCGGCCTTCCGGGTAAAGGCACCGGTTTCCCGGCGCTTTCCGTTGAAAGCTCCGGAAATTTTAAAATCATATACAGCGGATAATCGTCAGTCTTGTCCCGGTAACGTTCTTGAATAGAGCTGAGTACATTGAGGCTGGAGAAAAAGATTTCCACAAACTCCGGATCAAACTGGCGTCCCGCTTCTTCCTCAATTATATTAGGCACTTGGGATTCATCCCAGGCTTCTTTATAAACTTGTGCTGAAGAAAGGACATCAAAAACATCCGCCAAACGGATCCCAGCACGTTCGTTGTGGTCCAGGATACCCTTGAGGTAATGGGGCATCGCATTGGTAACCAGCCCCATTGGTAGAAGAACAGGAATATGGAGTGTTATTGTATTATTTAAATAACCCCAATTCCTCTGCCAGAACCTTGTAGGGCTTCGGGAATTCCGGCTCGAAGTTCTGGTAGGGTGTCACCGGGTAACGGGCACCTATCTTCTTTCCCGCCTCTTTCATACCCTCAACCAAACCTGCCAGGAGCTGTCCGGGTATAGAGAAAACCATTTCGTCATCCTGGGTCATGGAAAAGATGCGATCGCCCATGCCGGGTATAGCGATGCGAGGTAACCCGGTTTTAAAAGGGGCAATAAGGTATTCGGTACATTCCACCTTTCCGCCAAAGTTGCCTGAAATACGCGTGGTCTCCATAAATACAAAAGATTGAATCAATCTCATAACCTGAGCAGGGTTGCCGAAAATGGCCACTGTATCCGGATCAAATAAACCTTTCTGTAAAGGAGCCAAGGCTATGGCCTGACATTCCTCATTCTCCAGGCGGATCAAGGCTTCAGCCTCTTTAATGCCGCCTCCTTCACTCTGGGAAAAGGCCACTTCACAGAAAAGTTTGCCCAGAGTATCAACTGGGCTGGATACACCGCTGAAACCAAAGGCTATCATTGCCGGAACACAGATCAAATCTTCTTTAGAGAGTCCTACGGTCCATCCGTAATTCCTGGCCATGGTGACACCCTGGCAAATGGTAATGCGTTTACCCAAAACAGCGGAAGGTTGTCGCGTTTTTTCAGGAAGACCGGCTTTATCCTTTAAAAACTTAACAGCCAAAGGAAACGTTTTCAGCCGCAGGTCTTCTCTTATGAATTGAGCTGCCTCTTGATAATTTAATTGTTCCATAATCTACCTCCCTTTGTTTTCGGGTTGTCCTTTTAAATTTCCTATAAAGCATATACCCAATTACATATGCGGCTGCAAGAATTGTTGTAAAAAAGGCCGGCAAACTGGTTGGTATCAATCTTAATCCACATGATTTAAGGAGGCATGCCGCAACTTATGCAAGACATGCCGGGACTCCACTTGAAATTGTGAGCAAGATCATTTTACGGCATTCAAATCTTTCGACCACTCAGAGATATTTGGGTAAAATCAGTGATGCAGAGGCTTTGAGATCTAGATAATGCCAAATTGGAGCTTTCATATATTTAAGGAATATTGTGCCACAAAATCAGGCTTTAAATTCTTTTTGGATATTAAACCGCTTAATACGATTCCAGACGGTGACCCGGGATACACCCAGGATCCGGGCCGCTTTAGATTGGTTGCCGCCGGTGCGTTCCAGGGCCTCGATAAGTTGCTTCTTTTTAATTTCATCTTGGTTATCAGTGGTCTTTTTGGCTGCCGGTGAGGATCTTTTCCCTTTAAAAATTGCAGGCGGCAAATGGTAAGGCTGGATCAGTTTCTCCTGACAGGTGACGAAGGCGTATTCAAAAGCGCTTTTTAATTCTCTAACATTTCCCGGCCAGGAATAATTCAGCAAAGCGCCCATGGTATCGTTGCTTATCCCTTCCATTGTTTTACCGCTTTTCAGCTGAAGTCTCCGGAAGAAAAAATCGGCCAGAATCGGGATGTCCTCCGCCCTCTCTCTCAACGGGGGTATGGTAATCGGTATCACATTAATCCTGTAGAAAAGATCTTTCCTGAAACCACCTTGTTCAACAAGCTGCATCAGGTCTTTATTGGTTGCTGAGATTATTCTTACATCAATGGGAATCGGTTTGTTGTCGCCCACCCGCTCAATAATTTTCTCTTCAATAACCCGCAGTAGCTTCACCTGGGTAGCAAGGGGCAGGTCGCCAATTTCGTCCAGAAATATATCCCCATCCCGGGCAGCCTCAAACCTTCCCTCCCTGTTCTGGTAAGCACCCGTAAACGCACCTTTGACGTGCCCGAAAAGCTCACTTTCAAGAAGAGATTCGGTCAAAGCTGCACAGTTGACCTTGACAAAAGGTTGCTGTTTGCGTTTACCGACATCGTGAATGGCTTTGCTTATAAGCTCCTTACCAGTTCCGCTTTCACCAAAGATGATTACCGGGGCATCCGATTGGGCGGCATTGCTGACCATGTCAAACACGTGCTGCATGGGCGTAGAAACCCCTAAGATTCCATGGAAACTGTCTTCGGCCTTTAGTTCACGCCGGAAGGCTTCGATTTGGATGTCTTTTTCTATGATTTCAGTTATATCTGTCATCGTCTCCACGGCACCCATGACCTTCCCCGCAGCGTCGTGGAGCAATGCGGCATTTTTAAGGACATGAATATAGCTGCCGTCTTTTTTCATCAAAGTGCAT
>JAFDJF010000365.1 GCA_019307645.1 Deltaproteobacteria bacterium | reverse complement strand
AAGATTGTGATTGACAGAAGAAATGTCACGCCATGAGTGAAACTGCCAAATAGCAAATATATCTTTGACATACCTTAGAAGATAACGTCAGCTTTCCTGGCTGATTTTTCCCCCTGTGATACATAGAACTGTATGGATCTCCTGCGATCATTTTAAACAAGATGGCGCTGAGTGGATATCTTTGGGTCCGCAGGGGCATGGATGGGCTTTATGCGAAGAGATACGGCAGAAAGGGTGCCCAAATCAGGAAAGCGAATTTTCGAGTCAAAAAACTTACTTTTTCGGATAATGCGGACAGAGACATTTTTGGTCGATATGCTTCGAGTTTGTGGAGTATAGTGTGGGGTGCCGGCATTTTCTACGAAAAACAGGGACTCAGAATTTTTCCTAAGCCCCTGTTTTTATAATGGCGGGAGCGACGAGACTCGAACTCGCGACCTCTGGCGTGACAGGCCAGCGTTCTAACCAGAACTGAACTACGCCCCCGTAGTCTTATGTGTAAAAATGTGGTAGGCGGAACAGGGCTTGAACCTGTGACCCTCGGCTTGTAAGGCCGATGCTCTCCCAACTGAGCTACCCGCCCGCGTTCCCTGGTCAGCTATAAGCTGTCCGCTCGGTCAAGAACAAAAACGAAGCTATAGCTATCAATTTAATAAAATGATGTCAAGAGAAATAGAGCCTTAATTTTAATTTCTCTCAACGCTTTCAGTCCCCTCCTCAGGCTGGTGAAAAAGGGTCTCCCCCTCCTTGAGAATCAACGCCTGGGACAATACCTCATCCATGTTTTCTACAAGGTTGATTTCGATCTGCTTGGATATGGAGGCGGGAATATCTTTTAGGTCATTTTCATTTTCCTTGGGGACCAGCACTTTTTTGATCTCGCCCCGGTGTGCGGCCAGAATTTTTTCTTTCAGCCCGCCGATGGGCAGGATGCGTCCCCTGAGGGTAATTTCCCCTGTCATGGCCAAATCACGGTATACCGGTCGCTTGGTGAGGCTGGACACAATAGCGGTGCACATGGAAATGCCGGCAGAAGGGCCGTCCTTTGGAATGGCGCCTTCCGGGACATGAATGTGGATGTCAGAGTCTTTGTAGAATTCCTGTTTAATGTTGAGACGGTCGGAACGGGACCGGACGTAGCTGACAGCCGCCTTGGCGGATTCCTTCATCACATCCCCCAGCTTGCCGGTAATGATCAGGTCGCCTTTGCCCGGCATGACAACTGTTTCAACGTTGAGAAGTTCTCCGCCAACCTGTGTCCAGGCAAGACCGGTGACCAGACCGATTTGATCCTTCTTTTCCGCCTGTCCGTGCCTGAAGCGCGGGGGGCCCAGAAATTTCTGAACGGTTCTTGATGATATTTTAGCCCCGTTTTTGCCGCCTTTTTTCAAGACAATATCCCGCGCCACTTTTCTGCAGATTGCAGAAATTTCCCTTTCAAGGTTTCTGACGCCTGCTTCACGGGTGTACAGCTGAATAATGGTGGAGACGGAATTTTTTGAAAACTGGACACCGTGCTCATCAAGGCCGTTCAGTTTAATCTGCTTGGGGATCAGAAAGTCTCTGGCGATAAAATATTTTTCAAATTCAGGATACCCCGGAATGCGGATGATCTCCATTCGATCCTGCAGTGGAAGCGGAATTTCCGGCAGGGTGTTGGCCGTGGTGATAAAAAGGATATCCGACAGGTCGTAATCCATATCCAGATAATGATCGTTAAAACTGTTGTTCTGCTCGGGGTCCAGAACCTCAAGGAGGGCTGCGGAAGGATCCCCTCTGAAATCCATGCTCATTTTGTCCACTTCATCCAGGCAGAAGACAGGATTGTTGACCCCTGCTTTTTTCAGGGACTGAATGATTTTTCCGGGCATGGCACCGATATAGGTCCTGCGGTGTCCCCGAATTTCAGCTTCGTCCCGCACACCTCCCAGGGACTGGCGCACAAATTTTCTACCCGTGGCCCTAGCAACAGATTTGGCAAGGGATGTTTTCCCCACTCCAGGCGGGCCCACAAGGCAGAGAATGGGGCCGCGGATCTTCTTGACCAGGGTCTGGACCGCCAGGTATTCGATGATTCGCTCTTTGGGTTTTTTAAGACCATAATGGTCTTCGTCTAAAATGGTTTCAGCCCTTGCAAGGTCATGTCCCAGCTTGCTCCTGTCAAACCATGGCAGAGAAATTATCCAGTCGATATAATTCCGGACAACTGTCGCCTCGGCAGACATGGGGGTCATCATTTTAAGCTTTTTGAATTCCTGCCGGGCTTTGCCCGCCCCCTCCTTGGACATCCGTTTTCTTTTGATGCGCTTTTCCAGCTCATCCATCTCATCCTTGGCGCCTTCATCCCCCATCTCTTTCTTGATGGCCCGCATCTGCTCGCTCAGGTAGTAATTTTTCTGGGTTTTTTCCATCTGAGTTTTAACACGGCCCTTGATGCGCTGCTCCATGCCGAAGATTTCGATTTCCGCCTTGATCAGTTTCAGCAGAAACGACATGCGGTCATCCAGTGATTCTGTTTCGAGCAGGCGCTGTTTATCCTTAATTTTAAAGGAAAAATGGGCGGATATGGTATCCACAAGCTGAGATGAATCCGTGATGGTGTTTATGTTGGCCGTAATCTCTTTGGAAATATTCTTATTCTGCTTGGCATACTCTTCAAAGCTGTTGATGATGGCCCTGGCCAGGGCCTCCCCTTCGGCAGGGATAACCGGGGTTTCAGATACCGGGGCCAGCTCCACTTTGAAAAATTCATCGCCTTCAATGAAGTTGACAATTTTTGCCCTGGTTTTTCCTTCCACAAGCGCTTTCACGGTCCCATCCGGCAGCCGGAGGAGCTGGAGCACGGTTCCGATGGTCCCGACCTTGCAGATGTCCCCCTCATTGGGGTTGTCAATACCGGCCTTGTTCTGGGTGGCAAGGAAAATATTCTTATCCTTGTTCATGGCATCTGAAAGGGCATTGACAGATTTGGTGCGCCCCACAAATAAGGGGGCCACCATGTAGGGGAATACGACGATATCCCTCAACGGAAGTAAAGGAAGGGTTATATTCTCCAAATCCGACTCACCTTGCTTAAAAAATTTTGGTATATTTATCATAGTTGTGACTTTTCGATATTCCATCCGCTGCATCAGGCAGCGGTTCAATCGGTTAATTTAAGCCTGTTTCTTTTTTTTTTGTTCGTAGAGCAGAATGGGATCTTCATCGTTCATGACCACTTCGTCGCTGATCACGCACTCCTTGACATTTTCAGCCGAGGGAATTTCATACATGATATTGAGCATGCATTTTTCCATGATCGAGCGCAGGCCCCGTGCTCCTGCTTTCCGTGTCATGGCTTCTTTCGCGATGGCGGACAGGGCTTTATCGGTCAGTCTCAGATTCACCCCTTAGATTTCAAAGAGCTTCTTGAACTGTTTGACCAGGGCGTTCTTCGGCTCTGTCAAAATCTTGATCAAAGTCGATTCCTGCAGCTCATCAAGGGTCGTGATGATCGGCAGGCGGCCCAGAAACTCCGGAATCAATCCAAACCTGACCAGGTCTTCGGTCTGGTGCAGGCGAAGGATGTCCCCGATGCTTTTTTCCTCTTTTTTGACCACTTTGGCGCCGAATCCCATGGATTTGGCCCCGAGGCGTCTCTGGATGATGTTTTCAAGACCCGTGAAGGTGCCGCCGCAGATAAACAGGATATTGGAGGTGTCGACCTTGACAAAATCCTGCTGCGGATGTTTTCTGCCGCCTTTTGGGGGAACACTGGCCGTGGTCCCCTCTATGATTTTCAGCAGGGCCTGCTGCACCCCCTCACCAGAGACATCCCGGGTGATGGAGGGGTTGTCGGACCGCTGGGCGATTTTATCAATTTCATCAATATAGACAATGCCCCGCTGCGCCTTATCCACATCGTAATCTGCGTTCTGCAGAAGGGAAAGGATAATGTTTTCAACATCTTCACCCACGTACCCGGCCTCCGTCAGCGTAGTGGCGTCGGCAATGGTAAACGGTACATTCAAAAACCTGGCAAGTGTCTGGGCCAG
>JAFDJF010000364.1 GCA_019307645.1 Deltaproteobacteria bacterium | reverse complement strand
TTGTCAATCATATAAGATAAATATGGCGAAGCAATTCCATCCTTCGTCACTCGTCACTTGTGATTCGCTATTCGACTGTTCAATGTCTCTTTACATGGAAGTAAAGTCTAATGGGCAATTTAAAAAGAATCGTTAAGTTTTTGCCATTGACCCTATAGTTAGGGGTTATTTTGTGACCTTGCGGATAGCCTGGATTCGCTCAAGGACAGGGGGGTGGCTATAGCTCAAAAATACTTTAAGGGGGTGAGGCGTCAAATTCGAAAGATTTTCAGTACTCAGTTTTTTTAGTGCAAGAACCATTGCCTCAGGTTTCGGGTACGTCTCAACGGCATAGGCGTCTGCCTCGTATTCATGCCTGCGGGAAAGCGCATTTCCAAAAATACCGATAATCATATCAATGGGTGTATAGAGAAATCCAAAGAAAAAAAGACTTGCATAAATCGAGGTTTCCTGCATTTTAAAGGCCGCGAACAATTCCCCGTTATTGATGAACAGAGACAGGATATAAAACATCAATCCGGTGGTAAGGATAGACAGAACAATGGTTTTAAATATGTGCTTCTTCTTGTAATGGCCCATTTCGTGGCCAAGGACAGAGACCAGTTCTTCTACCGTATGTTTTTCAATGAGGGTGTCAAACAGGGCGATCCTTCGAAATTTGCCAAAACCGGTAAAAAACGCATTTGTTTTGGTAGAGCGTTTTGATCCATCCATCGTAAAAACGCCCTTCATCTTGAACCGTTGTGAATCAGCATAGCCTTCAATTGCCCTTTTGAGTTCACATTCTTCCAAAGGTGCGAACTTGTTGAAAAGCGGCATAATAACGACCGGAGCAATTAACATGATAAATATCTGAAATATTGTTATGGCAATCCAGCAATAAAGCCAGGCCCATGGCCCGATTTTCTCAAAGAACCACAGTATCGCGGCCAGGACGATACCGCCAATCACTGCGGCAAGCAGCCAGGATTTAAGGATATCCAATACAAAGGTTTTTGGTGTTGTCTTATTAAAACCATATTTTTCTTCAATGACAAATGTATCATAGATTGAAAGGGGAATATGTATTATCTGTGAAGCAAGCATGAGCACACCGGCAAAGATCAAACCGGTCGCTATGGACCCAAGGTTGAAACCTCGCACAAACTGGTCAACCATATTGAACCCGCCGAAAATAATAAAGGCAATGGTGATCGGTGTCATAATGGAGTCGCTGATTATTCCAAACCGCGTATTCTCCCTGAGATATTCCTGGGACTTTTTGTATTCTGTTTTATTGTAGAAACCTTCAAATTCTTCAGGCAGATCTGTTGTCACATGACGCGCATTTATTATGTCAACAATAAGATCTAACAGATAGGTCCCGATTAGTATGGAAAGGATGATAATAAAATAATAGTTCATTGACTCTCGTGTTATAATGTCTTGTGTAATAGATCCATGGTAACTACTCAGGTTCAAGGGTTCAAGGTTAAGGGTTCAAGGTTAAAACGATGAAGGAGGGGCTCTATTCTTTAGACAAAGACCCTGTTCATCCGCTTTTTTGATATGCTAGGAGGCTGTCCGAGAATAGCAATTTTTTCCAAAATCGAGGAATGGCCGAAAAAATTACCACAGGCATATAGTTGATATTCCGAGGATAATTTTTTCGGGAATGACGAAGAGTTTGGGAAAAAGGGCATTCTCAGACAGCCTCCTAGACGGTTTTGCACACAAAGTCCAAGGAACACGTTATGTCGCTTGGAAACATGAAGAAAATCCCGCTAAATCGGGATTAACCGTGAACCGCTGAACCCTGAACCTACTAACCTGAGTAGTTACGATCCATGTTACAAAAAAAAGGTGGCATCCTCACCAATTCCCGGGGTAGTGCTATCAGTTGTTCAAAGCTCCGGACATCAGGTCACCGATCATCTTGCTGAACTGCGAGGGATTTTCCACTCTGCCCCCCTCACTTATGACTGCAATGTCGAGTAACAAATGGCTGTAGTCCTTCAATACAGGGTCGTCCCGGTTTTTTTCGAACAAGGACTTTATTTTTTCAAAGACCGGGTGCTCAATGTTCAATTCAAGTACCCGTTTTACTTCAGGAGACTCCTGGCCGGAGGCCTTCAGGATTTTTTCCATATAAGCGCTCATATCAGATGCATCGCCTGACAGACAGGAAAGAGAATCTTTCAGCCGTGTGGATGGCTTAACCTCCTTGATTTTGTCTTCCAGGGTGGTTTTGATGTGGTCAAACAAGGCGGTATACTGGTCCTTTTTTTCATCGCTGGGCTTGTCCAGATCAAGATCCCCTTTTTCCGCACTCTTAAGCTGCTTGCCCTCATACTCCGGCAAGGACAGAACAACCCACTCGTCAACAGGATCTGTCATTAACAGGACTTCGTAGTCTTTGTCCTTTAGCTGTTCCAGATGGGGGCTGTTAATCAATGAAAATAGGTTATCCCCGGTAATAAAATAGATCTCCTTCTGATCAGGCTTCATATTGGAGACATACTCTTTTAATGAAACATATGCGCCGTCGGATTGGGTAGTCCTGTATCGCAGGAGGTCTGCAATCTTGTCACGGTTTTCAAAGTCAGAATGGATGCCCACTTTAAGGACCTGGCCGAATTCGCCGAAAAATTCATCATACTCTTTCTTCTCCATCTTTTTAAAGAGATCAAAGAGCTTTTTGACAATATTTTTTCTGATGTTCCTGACAAGTACATCCTGTTGAAGGATTTCGCGGCTTATGTTGAGATTTAAATCAGGGGCATCCACAACGCCGTGAATGAAGCTGAAGTATTCCGGGACAAGTTCGTTACAGTCATCCATGATAAACACGCGCCTGCAGTACAAATGTATACCGTGTTTACGTTCAGGATGGAACAGATCAGAAGGCGCCTTTGAAGGGACATATAAAAGTACGTTGTATTCGGTTTTACCTTCAAACTTCATGTGGAGATGGTCAAGGGGTGGATTCCAGTCATGGCTTATGTGCTGGTAGAATTCGTTATGTTCTTCCTCAGTGATGTCATCCTTGTTTTTGGCCCAGATTGCTTTCATGGAATTAAGGGTTTCTTCGCGTATTACTTTCCGCGTTTTACTCCCTACTGTCTTACCCTCCTTGTCCTTGATCTGTTCGTTTTCCGGGATCGGTTCATCCTTTTCCACATCCATCACAATGGGGTAGCTGACAAAATCGGAATGTCGTTTCACCATCCGGCGAATGGTCCATTCTTCCGTAAAATCCTGTTCGTCCTTATCCATTTTTTTCAGCTTCAGTACAATGGTCGTGCCTCTGGAGTCCTTTGTGGCCTCTTCAATGGTAAAAGAACCATCACCGGAAGATTCCCATTTTGTGGCCTTTTCGGAGCCCGCTGCCCTTGTCAAGAGGGTCACTTTGTCGGCAACGATGAACGAGCTGTAAAAACCAACGCCGAACTGGCCGATCAATTCCGGAGGCAGGGCATCCTTTTTTTTCGATTTTTCGAGCGCTTCCAGAAAAGCGGCAGTACCGCTTTTGGCTATGGTACCGATATTTTCCATGACTTCGTCATAGGTCATACCAATGCCGTTATCTGATACTTCAAGGGTCCGCTTTTTTGTGTCGGCCGTGATTTTGATTTTGAACTCGGCATCTTGTCCCAGGATTTCCGAATCTGTCTGGGACCTGAATCGAAGCCTGTCAACGGCATCAGAAGAATTAGAGATCAATTCCCGCAAAAAGATCTCCTTATTGGAGTACAGGGAGTTGATGATCAGATTTAAAATCTGCTGCACTTCGGTTTTAAATTGATGGGTTTCTTTCTTACTTTTCATTGTTCCTCGTTCCTCCTGCTGTATGATCCGAAATAACTTCAACAATATGCATTCAGTAACATCCTTAAAATTAACACGATTGAATATATATAATGGGTAGTGATTGTCAACCTCGAAGGTAACTTCTCAAAAAGTTCGGGTAAGATCGCTGCAATAAGGCGGCGGCGGTGTCTTTTTAGAAATCCGCATATTTGGGAGTCATTCCAAACTGACGGCAGCTATCTACGCAAT
>JAFDJF010000820.1 GCA_019307645.1 Deltaproteobacteria bacterium | reverse complement strand
ACCCCCTCCAGCACCGCGCCTACCGACCAGGCAATGCTAAAAAGAATAAGGAAAATACCCAAGACGAGGCCAGACCAGGACAGCAAGTTTAGATGGTACCGTTTTGAAAACTTCCACAGGAAAATAACTGCCCCTGCTGTTAACAGGCCTAAACAATACCAGGTGAAACTCATGATTTGACCATTCCTTCTGCTATGAGTAACTGTAAAACTCGCCTAGTTTTATCTTCTTTGGGAGGTAATAAATTTTCCTGTGAGCGTGAGTATGACAATGCCGCTCAACCCAAAAAGGAGTAACCCCATACTGCCGGCCCGTGGCACGCCTTCAAGCACAGCACCCACCGACCAGGCAATACTGAAAAGAATTAAGAAGCTCCCGACAATCAGGCCGGACCAGGAAAGCCAGTTCAGGGTCATTTTCCTTGAAAGTTCATAGAGAAAATATGCTATGACCCCCGTCAAAACCCCCAAAACATACCACGTGAGATCCATCATACTTTTTCCCCCATTTTCCAGAATTTCTTGACTCTTTCCGGGTCATCCACCTTGCCATAGCCGAAGAATATGTCCATTTCGCGCATGAAACTGTGTACCGGCCCGGGGGAGATCACGTTCTGGGCATCAACCAAGCGGTGGTGCCAGAAGTCCGGTTTGTTATAGGGACACGATGCAATACAGTTGGCGCAAGAGCCGTCATTGTCGATCCAGAATTTAGCGCACTTTTTGGCGTCGTTGTGGAACTTGAATATCCCACGCGAGGCATGCCAGATGTAGTCGGGATCTGATGAATAGGTTGGTTCCCAGGAAGGGTCACCATGAGTAATCGCTTGCGACGGACAGGAATCCGCGCACCGTTTGCAATTCAGGCAAAAACTGGCAACTCCGAAGGTTCGAGCCTTGTCGTATTCCACCAGGTCAAAGTCCGTATAGACCTTGCTGATCCGCACCCTCGGGCCGAACTTTGGCGTGATCACCTGGCCGTTGCGGGCAGCTTCTCCAAGGCCCGCGGCAACGGCGTAGGGGGCGTTTATCCCCAGATCGTTCATGGAGGCAACCGCTTGATAGCCGAGTTGCCGCAAAAAGATGGTGAGTTGCCCGGCGATCTTGATCGCATTGGCATATGCATCGCCGATCCAGGATGGTGCTGCAGCCATGGCATCATAATCCATCTCAACCATGATGACGATGACCGTTCTGGGTTCAAAGGGAAAGTCCTTCTCCCAACTGAGTTCTCGTTTGAAACTAACACTATACATTGGGTCATAATCCCAACGCTTGTCCCGCTTTGTTATGCCGCAACGCAGGGCGCCAAACATTCTGGCCGCGCTCTTGATGGCCAGAGCAGCCTCTTTTGGGGTATTGAACTGGTATTGAGTCTTGGCCAGCATCTCCTGCTGCCAGCTGGATACCCCCTGATTTGGTGCTTCCATCCCGGCGCCGCCAAGCTGCTGTCTGGCACTGTAAAAGCCGCCCACCGCCAGGGCTCTCTCGAGCTGGCTGTAGCCGGGTCTGTCCCGGTAGGGGCCTTTCGTAAACTTGCTTCTGGTTTCATAAAAATGAAACGGCTTGAACCCCTGGGGGTTTTCCTTCTTCAATTGCGCGCTAAAACTATCATTTCTTTCGGGATGCTTCTCATTCAACTCCCTGCTGCCGGCAAAAATATTGATCTGATCCCGCTGGTCGATACGCTTGAAATCGTCCCGGATTGGCATGGGAAACTCATCATGCGGGATGCCTTCCATCCTCTTAACGATGGTAATGCCACCCGCTGCTGCAGCGGCAACACCGGCTCCTGCCAGGCCAAGTTTGAGAAAGTTCCTCCTGCTGGCGTCAGGTGGACTGCCGCTTTTGTCATTTTTGGGTGGAG
This sequence comes from Deltaproteobacteria bacterium, assembly GCA_019307645.1. The sequence continues at coordinate 361 of JAFDJF010000820.1, read as the reverse complement.
CTTGTGCCATGATTAAGCCTCCATTTTTTTCGCTAACGCCCTTTAGAGAAAAAGTCTGTGCTTTTAAAAATATGAACCCCTATTCTCCGACAAGGTAGTATGGCATGAAGCGATTTTGTGAGTCAATCACATGGATCTCATGATGGAGGGGTACCGATGATGTTGGGGTAGATCATTATAGTGTGTGGTTATATATCTCTTGCCAGTATGTAAACATTGGAAAGTCTATAAACATGAAAAGCATATCTGAAGGCCATGCCCCCTCCCACGGGCGAGGACCCGCCTGCGTCTTGCCTGAGTCCGTCTCAGGCGAACGGTGGCGGCTAGGTAAATCTCGTCAGCGATTTTGGATTGCAGATTG
>JAFDJF010000363.1 GCA_019307645.1 Deltaproteobacteria bacterium | reverse complement strand
TGGTGCTTTCGTCCAAAACCCGTGCCAGCTCATAAGGTGCGTGCTTTTCGGTCCCGCCGCGGATGATGCACCCATTGATCATTTTGGAAAGGCCGATTTTTCCGTCATCCACATCGACCGCACCGGCCTTGACCAGGAGCGTCAGATCGATGAGAGGGAGTTCCCTGTCCGGCAAATAGAATACGGTTGTCTCTCCGATATTTGTGATTTCCGCTTCAGGATATTTGATCTTTTCAGGTGTTCGCTCAAAAGAAAACGGGTGGTTCCATTGTTCAGGTGTTTTGTAGATTGAATTGTTGGTGGATATATCGGGTTTGACAACCCTGGAAGCGGCTGAGTGGCCTACCGACCGGACTTCGGAATAATGTTCCGGCGGGCGGTCAGGTGACCCGCCCGGAATCACGTAAACACTGGTTTTATTGTCAGTCTTCAGGTATTTTTTCGCTGCCTCTTGAATCTCTTCCGGCGTGACTTCGGCAAATTTTTCCAGGTACGTGGTCATGTAGCGCCAGCCTGTCTGGACCTCGAGCATGGCCAGGGAGCCTGCCAGGTGTTCATTGGTGCGCATTCTATCCAGGAATGCGCGCTGGTTGAGCTTTTTGATTCGGTTGAGCTCTTGTTCGGGCACCCATTCTGTTTTCAGTTTTTCGATTTCAGCGAGAAGGATATTTTCAAGGTCTTCGCAGGCGCTGAGATAGATCTTGCGCTTTTCTTTTTCAGTAAGATCAATGTTTTTAAGCGCTTCAGGTTCGTTCGGAGAGCCGCCGAGAATGAACATGCTGCCGTCGTAGCGGTTGTCAGGATTGTGGGCCCATGCCTGCACGGCAAGACCTTTTTCCACGATGTTTTGGGTTAAGCGGGCGCTGCGCCCCTGGCTCAGGACCGACGACAATGCATCAAGGGCATAAAAATCTTTTGACCCCATGGGGGCGATATGGAATCCGGTCCTGATGAGTGGCGTACGTGCGCCCCTCAGATAACGGATACTTCTGCGCGGGCCTTTCTGAGGCGGTTCTCTGGTTACTCTCTCGGGCGCCGGGTTCCCTGCGGGGTACCGTTCAAAATAGATTTCGGCCAGTGCTTTGGCCTGTTCGACTGTTACATCTCCTGCCAGTACACATACGGCATTGGTCGGGGTATAGTATTTCTTGTGAAATTCAACAGCATCCGTGGTGCTGTACTTTTCCATATCGGCTTTCCAGCCTATGGTCGGATTTCGGTAGGGGTGAGCATGAAAGGCCTCTGCATAAAGATCAAGCCAGGCTGCGCCCTCCGGATTATTGATATACCGGAATGCCCACTCGCGCTGCACAACCTCTTTTTCCACATAAAACTCCCGCCAGGAAGGCTCGAACAACTGTTCACTGACAATAGAGAACCACAGCTCCAGCATATCCGATGGGATTGATGCAATGTACTGGGTTTGATCTTTGCTGGTGAAGGCATTCACACCCGTGGCGCCGTTTTTTCCAAGCTGCGATGAGAAGGCGTGGGGGACATAGATATTCTGGACCTCTTTGCGGAGTGCATCCATTTCCAGGCGTTTGGCCTTGATTAGTTCCTGGTCAGGCTTTCGTTTGGTTTCTTCTGCCAGGGCCGTCTGGTAGGCAGCTTCGATGTGCGCCTGAAGTTCCCGATCCTTTTTGACGTCCAGCGTGCCGAAATTCTTGGTGCCCTTGAACATCATGTGCTCAAGCAGGTGGGCAAGACCGGTCTTGCCACTGTCTTCAAGGGCTGAGCCTGCTCTGATTGCAAGTCTGCAGGCAACCTGCGGGGTGGTCGGGCGCTCGACAATAAGGAACATCATACCGTTTTTCAGCCTGAACTCCTTGATGTTCAGATCGATCTCAAAAGAGGGGTCATACGCCGTGCAGATATTCGTGGAGAGTGCCAGAAAAAGCAATCCGAAGATAAATCCTTTGAACAAACGCATGGTTGATTTCTCCTGTTGATGGTCATTGTTTTGGATTTTGAGTCTATTGGGTAATCAGCAAAGAGACAAGATGTTTTTGCGGTACTAAAAATGTGCGGTTCTCTGCAAAAGCGTTTTATGGTCCGGAACAGTCAGATATGGGAATGATTTTCCATTGACCCTCATTTAATACTATAATAAAATTGACGATACTGTAAAAAGTCCGTCTATCCCGCCATGGCGGGATTACGCTGTATCCTTCGTTATTCCGGCGAAGGCCGGAATCCAGTTATATCAGATAGTTCCAGCTTGTCTGGACTCCGGGTTTCACCGGAGTGACGACTTTTTACGAAACCATTATAATTGGTAGGGCGGGGACGTAACCCCGCGCTACCCCATGGATAAAGAGATGATATTCGGGAAACATTGTCTGATAAAATTTTTTGTCTTTTGGGTTTTATTTATTCCATTAACCTTGGTATTTTTCGGGATAAATGCCGGGTTTGGGCAAGACTCAAAGGCACACGGAAAACATAAGAAAAACACAGAGGAAATGGCTATGGCAGACACAGACAAATTGACCGGGGATGAGGGTAAATACCTCTTATCTGTGGCACGAAAAACAATCGACCAAAGGCTTTCTGATCAAAAAGAACAACAGTCCGATGCCCATCGTTCAGACAAATTTCGTGAACAGCGCGGCACATTTGTCACCCTGACCACCGGCGGCAATTTGAGGGGCTGCATCGGCCATATTATCCCTCAGGAAACTTTGATTGAAGGGATCAGGGTGAATGCCGTCAATGCCGCATTCCGGGACCCCCGGTTCCCGCCCCTGACAAAAGATGAGTGGAAACGGGTAAAGATAGAGATCAGCATCTTGACCGAGCCAAAGCGGCTTTCCTATTCCGATGCCGATGATCTGTTAAAGAAACTGCGCCCGGATATGGACGGTGTGATTATCAGAAAGGATTATCACCAGGCCACTTTTCTTCCACAGGTCTGGGAGCAATTGCCAAAAAAAGAGGACTTTCTGGCCCATCTCTGTCTCAAGGCAGGCCTTGGGGCGGGTGCATGGAAACAAGGAGACCTTGAAGTATCTGTCTATCAGGTACAGGCTTTTGAAGAAGAATGGCCTGTGTCTAAACGAAAAGATTGATTAGACACGATTTTGGATTCGAAAAGGACGTGATGTTATAATCGTCGTAACCGTTTAGAGTTTTGAAAAGACGTAGCATAATCGGTCATTGGGGGTCTACAAAGCATGTCTTCCGCTCCAAGTTGCCCTTCTCTGCCTTTACGTTGCTTGAAATCCAGGTCTGGCGGGCATAATAGCGGATGTCAGTTGTGATGCGGGCTTCTAAAAAGAGACCCTCACGGTTCGACAAGCATTATTGGTAAAAATCTAAACAGTTACTAATCGTCAAGTTCGGGCGGCGTTTAATCCCGGGGACCCATACCGATGGATCAAAAGCGGCTGATCATCTTATCGATTATCGGTACGGGAATTACCTCTGTTACCACCCAACTGGTTACTATCAGAGAATTCCTGACCCAGTTTCACGGGAATGAAATCACGATCTCTCTGTCGCTCTTCTGCTGGCTGTTGCTGACCGGTATCGGCAGCCTTGCAGCAAAAGCGGTTAAACACACCTCCCTGCGGGTATACGCACTACTCATCCTGATCATTGCGGTCTGGCCCCTGTTGCAGTTGATCGCAATCAGGGGATTAAGGGATACATTTTTCACCCACGGTGTTTCGCCGGGATTCTATTCCATTTTTTTCTATATCCTTGTTATTGTAACCCCATATTGTTTTCTTGTCGGTTTTATCCTCCCCTATGCCCAGAAGGTGCTGAATGCGGAAAGTTACTCTTTTAAGAGCGGAGACCTGTATCTTACCGACAGCATTGGAGATATCACCGGTGGGATTCTGTTCAGTTTTGTCCTGGTTTACTGGTTAAAACCCTTTGCCATCATCGCCGTCAGTTCCACCCTTTTGATTTTGACCGCCGTTTTCCTTCTGTTTAAATCCCGGGCATATGCCCTGTTGTTCATAACCCTTGCCCTGGCATTTATTTTCTATGGGTACGCCACAAACAGCCGTTTTGAGAGGCATACCCTGGCGGCTCAGTACGGCAATATCGTACAATACTCGGAGTCTCCTTATGGGAGGATTGTGATCTCCAGAGAGGGAAGCCAGCATACATTCTGGGAATCGGGAACACCGCTTTATTCCGGCTCAAACATCATTACGAGCGAGGAAAAGGTGCATTACGCCCTGTGTCAGCTGGACCGGATAGAAAACGTGCTTCTGGTGTCCGGCGGTCTGGGTGAAACCATTAAAGAGGTCGGCAAATACCATCCGGCGCATGTTGACTATGTGGAGCTTGATCCGGCCCTGACAGAGGCGGCCCTGGGTCTTGGCGTCATAGAAAAGGCGTCTTTTCTAGAGATTATGAACACCGACGGAAGGCGTTATATTAAAACCGCAAAAAGAAAGTACGATGCCGTCATCATTGATCTCCCGGATCCCGATACCTTCCAGATAAACCGGTTTTTTACCAGCGAATTCTTCGCCTGCACAAAGAAAATCCTGAAGAAAGGAGGTGTGTTGTCTCTCAGTATTGAGTACAGCCCGAATTACATCAGTGACAGCTGGAGAAAAAAATTCGCCACCATCCACAGCACGGTCAGCCTCCATTTCCAAAACGTTCTTGTCCTTCCGGGTGAGGAGGCCTATTTTCTTTGTCGCGACGGCGAACTCTGGCCGGATATCCCTGTAAGGCTAAATCAGAAATCCATCCGCACTTCTTATATTGAGGGATTCTTTTATGGGAACGTAACGGAAGAGAGGATCCGGAACCTTAAAGACATAGTCGGAGACATGCCCGTCAATACGGATTTCAATCCAACCCTCATAACTATTGTGTTCCATCAATGGTTTGTGAAACACGGGACCTCCCCCAATTATTTCCTTTTTGCAATGCTGGGACTGACTGTCATTTATATGGTATTCATGCGGAAAGAAGAATATATCCTTTTTTCCACCGGGCTGGCAGGCATGGGTGTGGAGATGCTTGTAATCTTTGTCTTTCAGGTTATTTATGGTTACATCTATTTAAAGATAGGCGCTATTGTCACGGCCTTTCTGCTGGGGCTCCTGCCGGGAGCAATGGTAGGGAAACTCTGGGGACAAAAGACCCGGATCAGGTTGGCCGTCTCAGAATTGCTGATTTTATCCTTATTGTTTTTGTTTTATTTGTGGGCTGCTTTTTTCAGGAGTGAGCTTCATCAAATATATTTTTTGGCCTATTGTTTCGTATTTTCTTTTCTCTGCGGATTCCAGTTCCCTGTTGTGGCAGGTATCATCGGGGAAAACCAGAGCCCTGCCGCAGGCTGTCTTGCGGCTGATCTGGCAGGTGCCGCAGTGGGCACCCTTGCAACAGGAACGATCCTGATCCCTCTGTGGGGGATTCAGGCTACGGTTATTTTTTTAATAATTGTGAAAATCTCGAGCGGTGTGGTTATATTTTCCCTAAGTAGTACAAGGGGGTAAATATGAAAAAGAACTTAACACGCAAGGAATTTCTGAAATCCATGGGCTTATGCACCTCTGCACTTCTATGTGCGGGCGCAGGATATGGGTTTCTGGGAAAGGAAGACCAAAAGGCCAAAAGCGTAAAAGGGCAGGTTCTTGAAGATGATGCCCCTGAAAAGCCCTGGAAATGGTCGGTCGAGGGTTTTCACTATGAAACAGACGGTGAAGCGGTGAAGTGTCAGGTCTGCCCCAACCGCTGTGAACTTGGCCCCGGAGATCGAAGCATATGCCGGTCAAAGGTAAATATCGGCGGGAAGCTTTACTCTCTTGCATACGGCAACCCCTGCTCGGTCCATGTGGACCCCATTGAAAAGAAACCCCTCAACCACTTTTATCCCCGCTCCTCGATCCTCTCTATTGCCACCACCGGCTGCAGTTTCAGGTGCCTGAACTGCCAGAACTGGGAGATCTCTCAGAAACGGCCGGAGGATGTACGGCATGCTGAACTTTTTCCCAAAGACGTGGTAAGGGAGGCTCAAATAAAAAAAACGCCCTCCATTGCCTATACCTATTCCGAACCCGTTACCTTTTATGAATACATGTACGATACAGCCCGGCTGGCCAGAGGGGCGGGTCTTAAAAATGTGATTATTTCAAATGGTTATATAAACAGAAAACCTCTTCTCAGGCTTTGCAGGTACCTGGACGGAGCCAATATAAACCTGAAATCCTTTGACGACAGTATCTATCGCCGACTCAATGGGGGCACGCTTACGCCTGTTCTGAACACGTTTAAAACCATGCACCGGGAGGGCGTCTGGTTCGAGATGACAACCCTTGTGGTGCCGACATATGTGGACAGGCCGGAGATGATCAAACGGATGTGCGGATGGATACTGAAGGAACTGGGGCCGGACTATCCCCTGCATTTTTTGAGATTCTTCCCGCATTATAAATTGATCCGTCTCCCTGCCACGCCCATTGACACGCTTGAGAAGCTGAGAGATCTGGCCCTTAAGGAGGGGATTCGATATGTTTATCTGGGTAATGTCCCGGGGCACGAAGGCACGCACACTTACTGTCACAACTGCAAAAAGATTTTGATAGAAAGGAAGGGGTACTTCATCGAACAATACAACATTGAAAAAGGGCGTTGCCGATTCTGTGAGACCCTGATACCGTGGAGGTGGGGTGAACAGTGAGCAGTGGTCAGTGATTCGTAATCAGTAAACGGTGGTCAGTAATCATTGACCCGTATCCGTGATGGCTACCATGCGAGAAATGTTTTGAACCGCAGAATATCGAATAACGAATGACGAAGTATGGAAGCGCTTCGCTCTATGATTGATTTGTTATCGCCAAGAACGCCAAGTGATGCCAGGTTTATGACTGAGGATAAAATTAAAGGATTATATGTATCTTTGCGTTTCTTAGCGACCTTTGCGGTTAATGCCTTTTACATCATTGATAAAAACTCCTTCCTTCATCATTCGAAATTCTTGCCCCTAGGTCACGTCTTTAGCGTGATTCGATATTCGATATTCGGTTTTGCTTAAACCTGATTAAATGAATCTCCAGGGAAATAGGCTGAAAATTTCCTTAATTTAACGGTGTTGTCCGGGCGGTGAATGGTTGCCGGAGTGGTGTGAGAAACAGAATGGTTTGGCTGCATTCAATGGGCGGAAGGTAACGTTTGAAAGAATTTTTGCTACTTTGTGAATTTTCTTGCAAACAAAAATGAGATA
>JAFDJF010000362.1 GCA_019307645.1 Deltaproteobacteria bacterium | reverse complement strand
CCGTTCTGCCGCTCCTGTGAGTATAGTTACCCGCCTCATCAGGGAGTTTATAGTTAATGACATGGGTGATATCCTGAATATCTATCCCGCGGGCCGCAACATCTGTTGCAATAAGAATCTGAATGGATTTGCTTTTAAATTTGCTCATGACATTATCTCGTACTGCCTGAGAAAGGTCACCATGAAGGGCGTCAGCACTATAGCTGTCTTTGATCAGTTTTTCTGCTATTTCCTGGGTCTCTTTTCGCGTGCGGCAAAACACAAGGCCATAGATATCCGGGTCATAATCAATAATTCGTTTTAACGCCTGATACCTGTCTTTTTCGTTAACCATATAATTCACATGCAAAATATTTTCCGCGCCACTATTTTTCTTCCCTACGGTTACCTCAACCGGATTTTCCATATATCTTTTTGCAATTCTTGCAACCTGATTGGGCATTGTTGCGGAAAACAGCCAGGTTCTTTTTTGAGATGGCGTATTTTCAAGAATGGCATCTATATCTTCCTGAAATCCCATATTGAGCATTTCATCCGCTTCATCAAGAACCAAATATGAGACTTTCGAAAGCGTTGCTATTTTTCTATTAATAAGATCAAGCAATCTTCCTGGTGTCGCCACAATAATCTGAGCCCCTTTTTTGATCTGATTTCTCTGATTTTCAATACTGGCACCCCCATAAACGGCAGCAACATTTGCACCTTTTACGTATTTGCATAGTTTTTTAATATCATCTGAAATCTGAAAACAGAGTTCCCTGGTGGGGCAAATCACCACTCCTTGAGTATGTTTCAGATCAAAATCAATTAGCTGGATCATGGGTAAACCAAAAGCGGCTGTTTTACCTGTTCCGGTCTGGGCAAGCCCTACAAGATCCCTGTCCCCTCCAATAATTTCGGGAATTGCATCTGTCTGGATGGGCGTGGGTTCAACGAACCCGAGTTCTTTAACCGCCTGTAATAACGCGTCAATTAAATCTAAATTTTCGAAGCTCATGTCTTTTCTCAGTTTTTCTTATAATTTTAAATAGTTATGAATAAAATAGAACGAGGACTTGTAACACGGGTAATATGGTAAGGCAATCGTTATATATCCCAAAGCCGAAACTTCTGAAATATAACCTGGATCGGATTGCCGAGAGGGTGGCGGAAATTTATGGGAACCGCGTGAAATATTGCCAACGGGCAAGCAGCAGTGAGGAGTAATGGCAAGGAAGTTGGAAATGAGTTCCGCCGAAGTGGGGTTTTCTGTAGAAAGGGAAGAGGTCGTTGCCCATGAGAAGGGATACCATTTGATTGAGTTTATTCCTTTTTTATCAGTGTCCTTTTGTACTTCGACCGCGCGGAGCCCGCTTCCCTGCGATGGTACTCGATAGTCGAGGTGATTCGGCTTCGGGCCTTTCGCATCAGCAGCTTATATTCATGGGGCCTGTCAGAGGCCTGCATCTTCAAAAAACACTCGGGACACAAGGCGACGACATTTTTGACCGTCTTCGTGCCTCCCTCGTCCAGCGGCGTCAGATAAAAGGGCTCCAGTCGGTCCGGCGCATTGGCATCCTCACACAGTTCACAACAATTGTCGGCCCGCCGCATCACGGATTTTAGGACATCCCGTTTGGGCCCGGCTATCTTATCGACAGGGGGTATCTCTCTTTCCATGGTGACGGGCACGTGCTGCTTCATGACGGGTCTTTGAGGTCGCGGGAATGTGGGTTTTCTGCCCTCCTTTGGCATAGAAGCCCCTGCGGATGCGGCACTCAGCCGTTCGTTTTCAGGCCTTAGCAATGGCCTGGTCTCGGCATCGAGGGGTTTGGTGATGCCGCCCTTCCTGCGTCGAATCACCCGCTTGGTGCGGCTTGGAACCCTGGCGCCGTCAGGCCTTTTTACGCCCATCCAGCGCCGGTGGTTTTCCTCATGAAAAAGCGCCTTCAGCTCTTCATAGGTATCATCATCGGAAAATTCGACACCCATTCCTCTCAGCATTTCCCGCAATTCACGTGTGCTATGATCCATGGTTCAAACACCTGCTGTGAAACCTTTGAAAAACACCACCTTTTGCCTAATTTCTGCGCCTGCCCCGTGGAATGCGCAGCCTATTCCTCTGGGGTTGGGCTAAGACAATATTTGGCATTTTTCAAAGGTCTCACCGTATCATAATGAAAGGCCGACAACCAATGCTGCCGCCTTTGCGTTTTCGCAATGTCAAAAAAAATACGCGCCTGCTGCCAGAGGCCATCCGCAGACGGGAAGGATTACATCATATTCACGGCAATGGCAAGTCGAAAACCTCATATCATCGTGTGGGCAAAGGGGGACATAAGAAAATTTATAATCCGCTCCTCTCTATATTTACCTTGAGAGATCTCGGTCATCGTGGAAGTCAGAAAATTAGGAACTTGCCCCCCTGTCTTTCCAACGGAACCGGGAGGGCTGAAACAGCTTTTTCTGGATTTTAGGCGGCAGTTTGAGTAAAAGGAAGGGAAACTCAGGAAAAGAATAACACCAAAGAAGATATGCGCCTTATTGTCTTTAGTGTATCTTGACACTACCGAAACCAGTAAAGATCAAAGGAATATGGAATAATTTTATGCGGTACTACGAAGATATTTTAATCGATGAACCCATGGGTCTGGGGAACTATCATGTGGAAAAAGAGGAAGTCATAGGGTTTGCTAAAAAATGGGACCCTCAACCCTACCATATAGACGAAGCCGCTGCAAAAACATCACTGATTGGAGCACTATCCGCCTGCTCAATTCATATTTTAGCGGTGCTTTCACGCGCGACGGCACGTCACGCACAGATACCCTTTTTGGCCAACCTGGCGACGGAATATAGTATCTTAAATCCGATGCTTGTGGGTGATACGGTATACTTTGAAACCACTGCAAAGGTGAAGCGCCTGTCAGAAAGTAAACCCAATACGGGTATCGTAACCTTCCATTCAACCATTACAAACCAGCGCGGAAAAACTATTCTACATCAAACAGGGAATGTCATGGTAGCCTGCCGTCCCAAGAAAGACGATACGAATATCAATGCCTGACAAGGGAGTTAACGGGTGGACAACCCTTATGTTTCCCGAAAGACTTTAGGATTTATTGATGGATTTAACAAAAGTCAACGTCTGTATTTTCGATGTCAATGGGGTTTTGATCGATTCGAATCTGGCCAATGCCCGGGCAATGGGCCAGGCCTTTACCGATGATCCACTGACGCAGGAACAAATCGCGAGGTTCTATCTAACGTTGACCGGAATCGACCGGGGCGAGAAAATACGAAGGGTTCAGGCTCAAGTCATCCAAAGACCCTTTGCGGAAAACGAGTTCGAGCTGCGCTGGGAAAAGTTGAAGGACCTGACAGGAAAGTCCATGAGCTTGGCCCCCCTGGCGGTGGACTGCAAACATATCCTGAAAGCGCTTGCCAAACTAGACATAACCCGGGTGGCATTATCTAACACGCCGCTGAATGAGTTACGCCGGATCCTGGCAGGAAAAGCCCTTGAACCACTTTTGGATATCATTCGTGGGGGCGGCAATTGGCCCAAAACCGATTCTTTAAATCACCTGCTCGATGAATTTGAATTCAGCCCTGAAACCTGTCTTTTTATCGGTGACGGCAAAGGGGACCTATGGGCCGCCCGGGCTGCCGGAGTGTCGTTTGTCGCCATTGACCCGAGTACCGGCGAATTTGACGGCGAGCATGGTCTTAATGGGCCTTTCACCAACCTAGCGGACTGGGGCAGGCAGGCAGGGTTAATATAGAGATAGAACTTGGGGGGCTCTTCAAAAAAGGCTGGGACTGAGCACCCGACAGGGTGTAAAGTCAACTATCTCATTTCTGGATGGGCACCGGGAAAGTATCAATAGGCGGAGAAGCGATGAAAGTCAGTGGTTACAGTCTGCTTTCCAGCTCTTCAAACTGATCTTCGATTTTGTACAGTAATTGATCCAACTCATTGAGATCTCTTGAAAGAAGCTTCTCCCTGGCCATTTTTTTCACGCTAAGCATCTCTTGTACAAAGGGTCCTATGCTCTCTTTGACGTCAGAAGG
>JAFDJF010000361.1 GCA_019307645.1 Deltaproteobacteria bacterium | reverse complement strand
CCCAGGGTTTCTTAAATTCGATTCTCCTCATCTTGGGATTGCGCGAAAGCTCCTGCCAGATATTCTTAAGGTGCCATCCAAAACCGACTTTTTCCGTCACGCGTCCGATTTCCTGGTCCGTGAGCCCGAAGACCTTTGCCACCTCCCTGATGGCTGACCTGGCACCGAAGGTGTTGTGGTTTGCCACCATGGCTGTTCTGCGGTTGCCGTATTTTGCAAAGGCATAGTCGACCATCCGGTCCCGTTCGTCCCATGCAAAGTCCACATCGATATCCGGCGGGTCCATGCGACCGAGATTTAAAAAACGTTCAAAGAAGAGGTTGTGTCTGATGGGGTCCACATGTGTGATGCCAAGGGCATAGGAGACAATGGATGCGGCTGCACTTCCCCTGCCGCATGAGCGTTGGGCCCTTTTTGTGATATCGGCCACCACCAGGAAATAGTGGGCAAAGTTTTTTTCACGGATCGGGTGATCTTTCCGTAGCGTTTTCTGCATCCTGCCAGGGTAGCCCGGTAGAGACGGTCAAAGGCCTCGTTGTCATCCATCTGTTCAAAGCCCGGGAATATGAGCCTGTCAAAATCCCAGTCCACAAGGCAGGACTCGGCGATTTTGAGGGTGTTTGAGATGGCGACCGGTGCATGGGGGAATTGATCCACCATGGCGTTGGGGGCATTTAAAAAATTGTGCTCCCTGCAGGTGTCTTCATCCGTAAGCCGGGAGACTTTGCTGTTGAGGGACACGGCCCTCAGGATGAGGTGGAGCCGGAACGGGTCTTTTTTGACAAGGTATACACGATTTGTGGCCACAGGGGGGATCCCGGTCTTGCGGGAAAAGGCATAGCAGCGGGCCATCTGGTAACCGGGAGACATTTCCACATACAGGTCGTCTGTGCTGTCCTGTTTGAGTGCTTTCAGCAGCTTGAAATCATCTGAAAAGGTGATAAGCCCCTCACGCCTTTGTCTGAGTGTCCGGATCAGGTCAAAGTCCTGATGGCAGTGGCGGTCGGAGACAATTCTGGAGAGGTTGGCATATCCATGCGGGTTTTTGACCAAAAGCACTGCGCGTCGTCCGTCGGACACAAGTTCGCTCCCCACAATGGGTTCAATCCCGCTTTCTTTGGCTGCCTGGACAAAGAAGACCAGCCCGTACAACCCGTTGGTATCAGTCAGGGCCAGTCTTTTCATGCCCAGGTCCCTGGCGGCCCGGCAGAGTTCCTCGATGGTGCCGACTCCCCAGCCTTTGGAGTAATGGGAATGAACGTTTAAGTGGATGAAGGACATAGTTTTTTACGGCACACGGCGCACGGCATACGGCAAACGGTACAAGGCACACGGCGCAGGGTGTACGGCATAGGGTTTGAAGCCAGTGCCTTACGACGGGCTTTTAAGCCGTATGCCGCGTACCTCGCATTTATGCCGTTTGCTTTAACCGTAAACCGTGCGCCGTTTGCCGTACGCCGTGCCCTTATGCCGTATGCCGTTTTTAATCCTTTCTTTCCTCCTCTTCCAACGTCTTAACCGTGCGCCTCGCGCCGTTCGCCTTGCCTTTATGCCGTCCGCTTTAACCGTGAGCCCTGCGCCTTGCGCCGTGTGCCGTATATCGTCCGCCTTTTCCAATCATTTCCTCTCCATGCTGTTTTCTGATCCTGTCCAGGGCCTGGATGACCGCGGATTGTTTTTCTGCCATGGGTGATGGGGCGGAGAAAAGAGAGAGTTGTTTGTCCGGGGCAGAAAAATTCCGGAACCAGACCCTCATGAACCGGACCCGCACCCGCCTGTTGCAAAGTTTAAAAAACAATTTTTCCAAAGGAGCATAGAGATCAAAACCCCAGAACCTGGTATGGGGCAGCTTGACCTGACCTTTGGCCTCCATCTGGTCGGAATACCTGATCAGAAGACCTGTCTTTCGGGGAATAAGTTCTCTATTCCGCATCCGGTAGGCGCATTTTTCTGCCAGGCCGTAAAGGGTTGACAGGAGTTTTTGATCATCATTTTCATCCTGTGGAAGTGTGACCTCCTCGCTCATCATGGGCTTTCTGGGGGCAGGGTAGACCGGCGTCGGGTCGATACCCAGGGTCCTTTGATGGATGACATAGGCCTGGCGGCCGAAGATGAGCTTAAGGGAGCCCATATCCAGGGCAGCCAGCTCCTGAACCCGGAAGATATTCAGATCTTCCAAAAGGACCTTACAGCGGAAATGGCCTATACCGGGCACCACACCCACCTTTAAGGGGGCCATAAAAGAGGGCTCACGACCGTGGTTCACGTCCAGCACTTCTAAAGAGGGCGTGATTCGGGAGGCGATGCTGGAGACCATCTTGTTTCCTGCCACACCTGCTGTCCCGGACAGGCGCAGGCGTGCCTGAATCTCCTGCCTGAGACGGTAGCCCGTATCTTTGGCCCTGCCCCAGAGACGTTCCGTCCCTGTGACATCCAGATAAATATGTCCCGGCCGGGAAGGCTCCCAGAGTGGTGTATACCGGCCCACTACTTTGGCCATAGCCCGGCATGCCCTTTCCGTGAGCCCGGGATCAGGAGGAAGCGCGGTCAGCCCCGGGCACCGTTTCATGGCTTTTGAAAGAGGCATGCCCTTGAAGATTCCCTCTTTTCGTGCTTCAAGAGAAGCAAACAGGATGAGCGCCCGTTCCGAGTGAGACGGGGCCACGGCCACAGGGCGGTCTTTGAGCTCAGGTCGGCAGACCCGTGCCACGGCAATGGGGAAGGACGGAATATGAAGATGGATGATGTGGCGTCGCAAAATAAGGCTCCTTCACAAATATCTCATGACTCCAACAACCCTCCCCTCAAGCCGGATGTCCCCCTTTCTGACCCGGATGGATTCCATGCCTGAGTGGGCGGGCCGCAGTTCTATGTGGCCCCTCTTTTTGTAATATTTTTTAACGGTTGCCTCATTGTCGATCAAGGCCACCACGGTCTGGCCGTTTTCGGCCGTGGGCTGCTTTTTCACCACCACAAAATCCCCGTCCATGATTCCGTCTTCCTGCATGGAATTCCCTTTTACCTGGAGCACAAAATGGTCACCGCCTCCCGCCATGGATGACGGGACCTCGATGGCGCTCATATCTTCTACGGCTTCAATGGGTTTTCCTGCGGCCACCTTTCCCAGGAGGGGAAATTCGAGCCTCTTTGTTTCCACGGGACTGATTACCTTGATGGCCCGCTTGCGGTTTTTTTCCCCTGGAAGACGGATATAGCCTTTCCGTTCCAGAATTTTGAGGTAGGTGGTGACCGTGTTATAAGAGTTAAAGCCGAATTCGGAACAGATTTCGTCAAAGCTCGGCGCGATCTGCCACATATCTATATAGCTGGAGATATAATTGAGAACAGCCTTTTGCTTGTTAGTCAGTTTCATGCACGCCTCCCGGGATAGCTGCTGCTGACAAGGTTGCCCTTCTCCTTGCCTTTATCTTTTATACTGTAAATATTACTGTAAGTCAATGGATTTTTTTCAGGGTCCAGGCCGGAGAGTCAGATTTTGAGCCGTATGTGTAAAAACGACACCATTCAGTATTTATAAATTTTTCAGCATGAGGAGTCCCAAGTCTGACAGCCAAATATGGAAACAGAGAACAAGTTCATAGGATGTCCCCGCATCCAGCACACTATGCTGCTTATATTGGACCGCGGAAAAACATCAGTCGATGGCAGGCCATAATTTTTAAAGGCGACGGAGTGAGTCAGAAAATGATCTAATTTGATTCTCTCATTTGGGCTGAGGTAATGACAAAAGGAAAGATCTTGCAAATGTCCAAAATATTCTTCAACTGATACTACTTGGAAGGGGTATAGTCTGTTGGCAGTCGGCAAGGTCAGGCTCCGCAAGTGCAAAAACTGTAAGCGGAAAGTTCAATTCCAGGCAAAAAGTCAAGAGTGGTTGATACTGGTTGGATTAATTTTGACAGGACGACAGGCTTGGCTAGAACGAGGAAAGAAGTTATGCAAGAACAAAGGGGTCATGTCTTGAAAGTTGAATAACTTGCGGGCGTGTGCGATATGTCTTGTAACAGATATATTGATAAGCTGATTAACAAACTCAATTATTCAAGATTCAAGACATGATGGGTGACCCCTTTGTGTGTGCGTATATCCAAAAAGTGGCTTAAATGGGTGTTCACTAAATTGGGGTAGGATCAGTTTCCTCCCTGAATGCCATCGGCGATCAGACGTCCGGTCTGCCCGACAAGGTAGAGTGGCAGAGAAACAAGCAGGAAAGGGACTTTGTCTTTTCCTGCTAATCTTGTTTCTTGCCGGGAACATGATGGTGGCATGGCATTGAACCTGAGCGCCACCGGGGATTTTTTCTCCGCCACAAAGACTTGCAGCGATTTCAACGTGCCGGTCTTGCCCGCCTTTACCTCAACCGGCACGACCTTGTCTTCGTGTGCGATTAGATAATCCACTTCAGCGCTGGCGCTTTTCTGTTCCCGGTTCCAATAAAAGAGCTGCGGCTTCTCATAGCTTGGCCCGCCATATAAAAGATGCTGGCCAACAAACTGTTCGGCC
>JAFDJF010000360.1 GCA_019307645.1 Deltaproteobacteria bacterium | reverse complement strand
ATGCATGCAACAGTAACCTGAACAGAAAGGAAAAAATCGAAAGTCTCTAGATCCCACGCACTGGACAAACGCAAGCTTTTTGGCAACGGAAAATCCTTCCGCCTTCTTTTTAAGTGCCTCAAGGGGCTCAGTGATTTCCAGGTGTGCGGCATACTTTTCTGCCCATTTGACACGGTCTTCATCGCCCTTGTACTCCCCTTTCTGATACTTTGCATAAAAATCAGCAGAAGTGTCGCTGTATTTGTCCTCAAATTTTCGTATCATTTTCTGGGATTTTTTGGCCTTTTTTTCCAGCGCTTCGATCTCTGCCTCCACTGCCCGGCCACTTAAAAGCCTTTCAAATTCAATGGCAGTAACCACGTTGGGGATTTGATCGTACCGGTATTCCGGAATCAGTGACGGATCAAAAACGTCATAACCGGAGCAAACGATGATAGCGGCCACATCAATCTCCAAGATCCTGTCCTGCTGGTCAAAATTGATGGCTTCGGCCTGGCAGGTCTTGGCGCATATGCCGCATTTTTTGCCCTGTAATTGCCGGCAATGGTCAGGGTCAATGGTATGGGTTGAGGGGATACCCTGGGCAAAATAACTGTAAATGGCTCTGCGTTCTCCCAGTCCTTCATTAAATGCATCAGGAACCACTGTCGGACATTTTTCCTTGCAGGCCCCGCATCCGGTGCACTTGTCCTCTTCAACGTAGCGGGCCTTCCGACGGACCGTGACTTTAAAATCCCCGACTTCGCCATCAACCTTTTCGATTTCACTGTAGGCCAGAAGATTGATATTGGGATGTCGACCGACATCCAGCATCTTAGGCGAGAGAATTCAGATGGCACAGTCATTGGTGGGAAACGTTTTGTCCAGTTGCGCCATCTTGCCGCCGATACTTGGCAGACGTTCCACCAGATGGACCTTTTTCCCCATATCAGCAAGATCTAACGAGGACTGGATTCCCGCTATGCCTCCGCCAATAACAAGTATGTCTTTACTCATAATTTCGTTCCTTTTTATTTAATGCGGCTTGCCATCAGATCGTAAATATCCGTAATTTCTATTTCCAGCGCAAATGCAGACTTGGTGCACTTAAAATGAATCTGGCATTTGGGGCACGCCGTGACCAGGGTCCCGGCACCGGTATCACTTGCCTCGGACAGACGCTGCATCTGGATCTCTTTGGAACAACTGGAGCAGTTTGTCCAGCCTGTGGTCCCGCAGCATACGCCGTTTTCCCGGGACCGCGGCATCTCTTTAAGCTCAATACCCGGAAGCGCTTTAAGCAGCGCGCGGGGTGCATCATATATGCCGGACATCCTTCCCAGTCTGCAGGGGTCATGGTAGGTTACCAGTTGTTCGGCTTCCTCGAATTCAATGGCACCCTCTGTGATCCTGTCTGCCAGGAAATCAAGAATATGAACAGGTTCAAAACCCAGATCACCAAAATACTCGGGATAGGTGTTCTTGAAAGTATAATACCCTTCCGGGCAATTGAAGACCACCTGTTTGGCACCCGAGGCACGGATCACATCCAGGTTAATTTGTGCCAATTTTTTAAACTTTTCCTCATTACCGTTCCACAGCGCGTCATGGCCGCAACACCTCTCGTCATTGCTCACCACAGGCGCCACACCGCAGGCGTTCAATATTTTCAGGATATTCTGGGGACCTTTGATTGAACCGGCCTCAATGCCACGAAAGATGACATCGTAGTAGGGCCTGCAGCCAACAAAGTAAAGAACATCCCCCGTTTCCTGTACCTTTCCATCCTCAACCCAGAAGGTGCGATCCTGTTTGACATCCAGGGTCTGCATCGAAGTAATCGTCTGAAGCATGCCGTTATGAGCCGCGACCCCGTCATATCCCAGGCTGTGGGCCTCATCACGCATACGACGGATAAATTCCGGAAAATTAATCCCTGCAGGACACCGGACACTGCACTGGGCACAGGTCAGACAGTTCCATATGGTTTCGTCTGACGCTTCCTCCAGCTCATACAGGGAGCGCTCAATAATCTGCCTGGGAGAAAAATCCGGGAAAACCCTGGCAACAGGGCAACTCCCGGTGCATACCCCGCAATCAAGGCAGTAATAGGTATTTGTGGTTTCAATAAGTTCAGCCAATGCAGTCATTACAAAGCCTCAAAAGAATTTTGGATTTTAGATTTCGGATTCAACTTGATTTTCAGGCACCTGTAACAGAAGTCGATTTT
Organism: Deltaproteobacteria bacterium; assembly: GCA_019307645.1. The sequence goes on along the minus strand of JAFDJF010000360.1, from coordinate 2,174 downwards.
TGCGAAAAATCCGAAACAATGATTAAAAACGATATGACTTCTTCCATTCTTACGCTACTTTTTTAAGCGCAGATGGTCCGATGGATTTAATCTGTTCGGTAAATTCTCTGGCAACCTCGGCAAACCGGATGCCCTCTGCCCCCGAGATCCATTCAAGCCGAAGCCTTGATAAATCTATGCCAAGGATCTTAACCAACTCCCGGGTCATCTCAAACATCTTCTCGGCCTTTACATTACCATCCAGGTAATGACAGTCTCCGATGTGTCACCCGGCAACCAGCACACCGTCAGCTCCCGCTTCAAATGCCTTCAGGATAAAATTGGGATTGACCCTGCCGGAGCACATCACCCGGATGATCCGCATGCTCGGCGGATACTGAAAACGGCTCACGCCTGCCAGATCAGCAGCAGAATACGCACACCAGTTGCACGCAAATGTCACGATCTTGGGTTCGAATTCTTCTGTCATGAAGTTTCTCCTTAAGGTGCGCTGTCTGTAATGACTGTGCCCCTGCACACGCCTTTACTTTAGATCCTTTAGGTGCTTTCTAATTATTCGAATGCCGCCTCCACCATGCTCAGAACTTCCTCGTCATCATAGTGGAAAATTGACGCGGCACCTGTAGGACAGACAACAGCACAGGCTCCACAGCCCTTACACAGGGCCTCATGAACATGGGCCACGATAACACCGCCTTCCCTTTCCTCCAGAACAACGGCCTTAAACGGACACGCCTCCTCACACTTGCCGCAGCCCCGGCACAATACCTCATTTACATGTGATACGACGCCATCAACCGTGATTTTTTCTTTTGAAAGCAGTGCTGAAGCCTTTGATGCGGCAGCCTTGGCTTGCTCAATGCTTTCATCTATCGGCTTGGGATAATGGGCCAGTCCTGCCACAAAAATACCCTCAGTAGCAAATTCAACCGGTCTGAGTTTGGCATGGGCTTCAACAAAAAAACCGTCGTCATTGACCTGAACTTTAAACAGCGATGCCAATGGATTTTCCTTTAATGGAACGGTTGCTGTGGCCAATATCAACAGGTCCGGGCGTATCTCCATTTCGCGTTGCAGAACATAGTTGGTAAAGCAAACCCGGAGATTATCACTGTCCTTATCTACACGTAATTCTTTACTGAAGTCATAGCGGATAAAGATAACGCCTTTTTCGCGTGCCTCGCGGTACAGACCTTCTCGGAGTCCGTATGTGCGCATGTCCCTGTAAACAATAAAGACATCCATCTCCGGATTTATTTTTTTCAACTTCAATGCATTCTTAACCGACTGGGTGCAGCACACTTTGGAGCAATAGGGCCTTTCTTCGATACGCGAGCCGACACACTGTATGAAGACGGCGGAATTGATCCCTTTAATGGAAGGGTCATTGTCGATGAACTTACGATCCAGTTCCAGACCGGTGAGGACATCGGGTTCCTTTCCATAAAGATACTGATCCGGTTTAAATTCACTCCCGCCTGTGGCAATAATTGCCACCCCGTGATCAATGACACTATCTTTTCCGTTAGTTTCAATAGTGGATTGAAAATTCCCCACAAACCCCTCAACTTTTTTCAACTCAGTGTTCGTCAAAATATCGATATTTTGGTTGGATTCTGCGGAATCAATGAGTGCCGCCAGTTTTTCTTGCACATCTTCGCCTTGCCAGGTTTCGTGAAGTTGCAAAGCGTTTCCGCCTAAGGCATTCGTCTTTTCTATGAGATAGGCATGAAAGCCCTGTTCCGCAAGGTTTGTTGCCGCAGTAATTCCGGAAAGCCCGCCGCCGACGACCAGGGCAGAACTGTTCATGGATATTACAGGGTCATACAGGGGCTCTAACAAACTCACCCTGGACACAGCCATGCGAACAAGATCTTTGGCTTTTTCCGTGGCTGCTTCTTTTTCATCGCTGTGTACCCACGAACACTGATTGCGGATATTAGCCATTTCAAAAAGATATTTGTTTATTCCGGCATTCAACACTGTTTCCTGAAAGAGCGGTTCATGGGTGCGCGGGGTACAGGCTGCTACAACCACCCTGTTCAGGTTTTGCTCCTTAATTATCTCAGTTATTTTCTCCTGGGTATCCTGGGAACAGCTAAAGAGATTCTCTTCTGTGAAAACCACTCCCGGCAAGGTCTTGGCATATTCGAAAACAGTCGGAACATCGAGAA
>JAFDJF010000019.1 GCA_019307645.1 Deltaproteobacteria bacterium | reverse complement strand
TCTTTAACTTCATTGCCCTTACGTAACATGACACGTAATGCGGCATTTGCTTCTTCTAGATTGGCGGTGCGTTCTCTGACCAGTTCTTCCAGATGATCCCGGTACGCTTCCAGTTCCTTCTCCATCCGCTTGCGCTCGGTAACATCCCTGAGAATTGCAAGGCTTCCTATTCTTTATCCCTCACTTTCTACGAAACTGGCATTTGTTTCAATAAATACTTTGGCCCCGTCTGTACGAACAATTTCAAATTCATCCATTCGAGATGTTGTTTGATCGAGTACATCAATATACTGATCAGCAAGTTTTTGCATATCTTCAGGTTCCATGTATCCAAAGTCAAAAAACTTTTTACCAATGACTTCTTCCCGCTTCAGACCAAAGAGATCCTCACACCTGTCGTTGATTTCAAGGACTGTGCCATTATTATCCAAATAAATGATTTCGTCACTAACATTCTCGAAAATAGTCCTGAATTTTTCCTCACTTTCGCGCAGTCGGCTCACTGTCTTTTGTAACTCTTCAATCCTTTGCATCAATTCTTCATAACCGGGCTTTGGGGTTTTTGACGTTCCCGTTCTACCCACGTGCTGGAACTCTTCCGGCTGTATGCACAAATAGTCCAGGGTCTGCAAGGGCTTGGAATGATTGAATAGAACCATTATTTCCGGAAGACTGGCCCTGAAACGTACCACTTGCTGATACCCGAAGGTCTTCCGAAGGGTGTGGCCGCCATAATTTCCAGCCAGATTGACAGCAGCACACCATTTTTTCACCAGGTTGTTAACAGTCGGAACCGTAAGCGCCGCCCCACTTGGCCCTGAAAAAAGGAAATCAGGCGGGTGCTGACCATTCTTCTTTCTGTTCCTTAGCTTATTATGAATCAGTGACTGGATTGCCTCCACGCACGCCTTGTTCAGCGTTATTTTCCTTAGACTTTTCCCGTTTTTGACACGTAATGTTGTCTCATCGGTCAGTTCAAGCCCCTGAACCTGATGGATCTTAATTTTTAGCAATTCACCCACACGAAGATTCGTATTGATACCCATTGTAAACAGTGCCAGATTTCGCGGGTTGTCCACCAACAGACGCTCTATTGCCTCAATATCCCCCGCCCTTCTAATGGGCTCAACCTTAATCGTGCTCCCTCTGGCAGGACGGTTTAAGTTTTTCCCTTTTTGCATTTTTGCGTATTCTCATCCTTTGATCAACAATATGGCTAAAATATTAACTATTATGGATTAGTTAAGCATTTGTCAATGTCAGATTAAGGAATGGAGAAAGGCAACACAACGAAATCCACATCCGGACGGGTGATAATATTTTCTCCTCTGCAATTTGTTTTTCTGCGGCCCTAAAACCGTAATCCGATAATCAGAGACAGATGGTCTTGATCAAATGTTTGATTATTATGTCTTTCCTTAATCCCGGCATTATACATGATGCTCATATTGAACTCTTTGGACTCAGACATGTCGTAAGCGAATCCAACAGTAGGATGTATTGTGTCCACATCAACGGTATCAGCCCTTAACCCTTTGTCATTTGATGCACCCTCAAGATATTTTACCCCGGCCTTTAAGGCCAGATCGTCCTTTACTTTGTATTCCACCCCAATACCGGCAAACCAGATATCTTTGTAGTGGGTTTTGATGTCGCCTGCTATATCAAATTCCATCTCATCCATATTACTGTAGAACCTCTGAGATAAAATACAGCCAAGGGTCAGTTTCGGGCTTGGTTTGTATCCAACTCCTACATCAAAAGACCATGGGAGCGTGAATTCAGTTTCAGAACCAAATCTGACCAATGAACCGCCGATTTCCACTTTTTCCCACCCATCCATTTCTATGGGAACTTCGCTTCTCACGGTCAATCCGATGCCCAATTCTTCGGAAGGTCTGTAAAAAATCCCGATATGGCCGCCATAACCCGCATATATTTCGTCAAATTTACTTTTATATGGCGTCACCACCGGTCCGGCAGGGTCATAGATAAAGATATTTTTACTTTCCATCATCATGCCCATGTACATAGAAAGCCCTACTCCCACGGAAAGCTTCGGGCTTATCCTGTACGCAGCCGCAATGGTAGCAGAAGGAAATGCCGCCGCGGCTTCAAGACCAGAACCTGTGGACTGGAAATTACTATAATCGGTCCCTCCTCCGGCATAGGGGGTATAAAATCCGTATCCAAAAGCCCACTTATCATATGTTCTGGAAATAAAGAATCCCGGAATAATCATTAAGCTGTTGCTCTCATCTTTATGATCACTTCCATCGTTGTAGTTCGCTTTATATTTAAAACTGGTATAAGCAAAGTAGGTGTAAAGCTCACCGTTCCAAACATTTTTTTCAAGGAATACCAGGCCGGCAGGATTAAAATAGACGGCAGAGGCATCATCAGCAAGTCCGGTCAGCCCATTTCCCATAGACATTCCCTTCATCCCGATTGCCGTATTGTCAAATCCTCCTCCAAAAACGTTTCCAACAAGATTAATAAAAGAAAAGATTGTGATAAATGAAACGGAAATGATATTTTTTTGCATAAACATCTCTCTCCCAAACTTAAATCATAAAAAGATAATGCATGGCACCAGGCTCTGCTGCTTCTCCCTTCTGGACCTGCCGTCCTATTCAAGGTGTCACGAGAATCTTTATGTCCTCACCCATGGACATCTTCATAAATCCTTTCTCTACAATGTCATCTAAAGGAATTTTTGATGTGACAACCGGGTTCGGATCAATTCTCCTAGCTTTAATAAAATTGATGGAAGTCGGGAACTCGCCGTCGCCGGAAAGCGAACTATATGCCAATGCGCCTTTAAGCGTTATTTCTTTCAAACCTAAGGTTAAGAGGTCCAAGGAAGTTGGTTCATGCGGCATCCCTAAGATAATTACTTGTCCCCCCTTTCGAACCACCTCCAGGGCCTGAACCTCTGCCATGGCATTTCCCGAACATTCAAACACGATATCCGGTCCAAGACCACCGGTCAGCTCAGTAATCCGATTCACCGGATCCTCCTCCTTAGGGTTTATGACCACATCGACGAACTTTTCGGCTATGGTTATTTTTGGCCCGGCCACCTCTGTAGCAAAGGTTTTATCGGCCCCCACAGCATTAGCCCACAGCGCAACCAGCACCCCCAAAGACCCGCATCCGAAAACGGCCACGCTGGCTCCAGGCTTCAGCCTGGACAACCACACAGCGTGAAGAGCGACAGATAGCGGCTCGACCAGGGCACCCTCCTCATACGAGACCTCTTTCGGCAGCCTGTGAAGCTGGTATTCCGGGGCCTTCACGAATTCGGCAAATCCGCCATCAGTTACGATGCCGGTGCTTCCCCAGGAATTGCAGCGGTTATATTCCTGCCTTTTACACCAATAACACTCCCCGCATACCACAGAAGGCTCAACGACCACCCTGTCACCTGTTTGCCAATCCTTGACTCCCTCACCCACCTCAACGATGTCACCGGAAAACTCGTGACCCATCACCAGTCCATCGCCAAAGCCCATCTTATAAATGCCAAGGTCTGAGCCGCAGATGCCACAGCATCGAACATTTATCAAAACCTCATATTTTCCCGGCTTGGGCTTGGGCATATCCTGAACCAATATGTTTTCGGGACCTCGTAACACTGCTGCTTTCATAAACGCCTCCTTTTTTTGTTCCACCTTCCGGGCATTTTCCCGGGCAATTCAATTTCCTAATCGTTAAATTTTTCCGGAAATATTAAATCTGTCAGCCTGCTTCCGGGACATTTTTTCCATTAAGCCATGCCTCGATCATGGCATTGACGGTTTCAGGTGATTCCTGCTGTACCCAGTGGGAGACATTGGGCAAATATCGGATCGTAAAATCCTTTACCAGTTTCTCCGTACCATGGGTCAACTCTTTGCCAAGAGCAATGTCTATCTCTCCCCAAATCATCAGCGTCGGTGTATCAAGAACCGTGGAAAGCCCTTTCTGTTGATCCGGGGTAAGCTTCTTCCCATTGAAAAAATTGAAGTTTGCACGATAATAATTTACCATACTTCTCAGGGCGCCAGGCTCTCGTGCAAACGCGCTATAGGTTTCCACAACCTCGTCAGGAAAACGGCTCTTGTCTACGGCCATGTACCTAAATGATTCTCCTATCACTTTTCCGTCCTTGCGGCCCAAAAACCACTCAGGGATGACCGGAAGCTGAAAAAACAGGATGTACCAGGACTTGCGGATCTGTGACGGTTTCCAAAATCCCTTTCTAAACAGTGCCGGGTGTGGCAGGTTCATCACAATAAAATGGTCCAAAGGACGAATCTTTTGAAGCGCAAACATCCATGAAATAATCCCTCCCCAGTCATGTCCTATGAGCAATGTAGAATCTGCGCCCGCAGCATCGATCAAACCGGCAACATCATCGGTAAGATGTTCCAATGCATAAGCGTCTACGTTTTTCGGACGTGCCGACTTGCCGTAACCGCGCAAATTCGGCGCCCAGGCCGTATACCCGAGACTGCTAAGAAGTGGTAGCTGGTAGCGCCATGAAAATGCATGTTCCGGACAGCCGTGCAGACAGATGGCAAACTTGTCCCCGCTGCCACACATATCGACCTCAAATTCCACACCATTGGCTTTGACAAATTCGGTTTTTATTTTTTCTTCCATGCGTCTCTTCTCTCCCATTGTTAAAAGGAGGCTGTCCGGCTCGTACCGGCTCGGGCCGAGCAGAAAATTCTGTCACTCAATTTGAAACTGTTGCATTATTTTAATCTCATTATCCGCGAATCGGGTCTTCTCCATCCCATTCCCGTACTGTCTGCACCACAGCCTGATATATCTGCCGCATCGTGTCATTCACTTCGTAGGCCTCTATCATGACACCAAAAAGCGGTCGAGTGTCAAACCAGGCCAGACGCATCCCGTCAACATCGGGGAGGCGACAGGTCATTACCGTTGGAAAATCCATTTCATTCCACCGCCGGAACTCGTCATCGAGGTTGTCGGCCCAGTAGGTCATGTGCTGAATCCCCGTCTGTCCAGGCGCAAACATATCCCTTACCCCGGATGGGCTGTCACAGTGTTGTTGGAACAGTTCAATTTGAATATCCCCCCAGCACGACACGGCTGAGGACTGGTTGAGCGTGGACGGTTTGCCCCGGTATGTGAGTTCCTCAAACCTGACCGGTGGAGACAAAAACCAGGGGCCGACACCCAGGGTTTTGACCCACTGCATGGCTGCTGCCTCCATATCGTCGACCACCCAGCATATCTGGACAATCGGCCGGGAGAAAGCGGCTTCAATTTTATCTATCATGATGGGACCCCTATTTTCATGTATTGTCCTTTGGTGACTGGCTGAATTCAAACATTACACCGCCGAAATCATCGGTGTTCAGATAAAGCGCATCGGCCACTATGCCGTTGCTCATCTCGAAGTTTACACGATATGCCGGTTCAATCCCTGCCGTAGCCAGTTTCTCAAGAATCGGGTCAACGTCTTCCACATGCCCCAGGTGGAGGTGATTAATCCCCTCCCCTTTCTCTCTTAGAAATTCCGAAGCCGGTGTCTCCCCTTCTATGGGTTCAATCAGCTCAATCCACACGGAATCATGAAAAGCAAGCGCGATTTTCTGCCTGGCGTAGTCATATTTCTTACCGCGGAACATATAATCTTTGAATTCCGCATCCTCCCACTCCCAGGGGCCCCATCCAAAATTTCGGGTATAGTAGTCGGCCGCTTTTTCAGCATCCTTAACAACAAAACCGACCTGTATGACATTGGTCTGATTGACCAGGGGTTCCTTTTGCTCACTCATTTTATTTCTCCTTTGTTTTTCGGATTTTGTTTTTATGGCGTCGTGGGGGCATCATCGGTTTCCGTTTAAATGTTACTATTTTGCAAAAAAGGCAAACGGATCCCTTAGAACATAGGAAGGAAGGTTCGCAAATTGGCTAATCTTTTGTCTGATTCTAATGAGGCTGTAGACGAAGGAGTTTTTACTATCAACTGAAGAATTCCTTTTTTACCGTGAGCCGTGCGCCCTAAGCCGTGCGCCTTAAGTTTTTGCCATTGACTCTAGAATTGCATAAATAAACTGGTTTTAAAGACCTGCCACTGACAATGGGCTACAGAAACTACCGAAAGCTACAAATCCTGGCTTATTTTTATTGTCTCCTTAAATATGGAATTCTCGAACGTAACGGTGTACACATTTGTGGCACCAGAAACAGGCCGACCCTCGACAGGGGAATCTAAGATACCCTCAGAGAGTGTCCACCCTGCACCCTGTAAAGGCCCCAATCCCATGATAACAGGTTCGGTTTTGACTGTCGTCCCGCAATATCTTATTTTCCAATTGTTGTCGGGTGGCTTCTTATAACACACGCCCTTTGCCCCAAATATCATTTTGCTTATTTCCGGTGTGTTTTTGAATCTCTTGAGTTCTCGGGAGGGCAAATAAGACCATACGGGAAATTCTTCCTTGTCCTCCTGAAGGTTTGTGCCCAGCGTATATTCAACAACCTCCGGATCAGTACCAAACCGTCCTGCTTTAACAATTCCCAGATACCCCTCGAACGCTTTTGTTGGAGACCACAAAGTTAAAAATTGATCTTCTTTTATTTTGCCTTGTTCCAGGTCGGCAAAATGTGCGTCGAACGCTCTCTGACGTTTGTCATACACATCGACTTTAACAACCTTGTCGTCATTGTCAAACACGACCTCAACTTTCTTAAATGAAGAACCGGATCTCCAGGTCCATTCTTCTTTCGCATTCTCAAACTCATCTGCAAAAAGGGTTGTAAACTTCCGACTGTCGGGCTCGCCCAGTAGATCCAACACATCTTCCCTGGTTGAGACGTTTATCTCAATCTCGGCGCTCGGTGTTAAGTCTCCGTCTTCTCTTTTTTTCCAGATAGACCCGTTATACATGGAACACAGAATTCCCTGGCTGAATCTCAGCTCCAGATAATCCCCTTCGTCAATATTGCCATGAAGCTCTGAGTCATAATAATTGTAAATCAAGGATTCGATTTTTATGTGATTGTCTCCCTCACTCCAGACCTCAAGCTTCTTTTCCTGTCCTAACAGATGCCTTACTTCATCAATTGTTGTTTTGCCAAGTACAAGTTGGGACCTGTTGTCAAAATTAAAAGAAACGCCATGAGTGTAAGAACCGGATGAACACCCGATAAAGAAGAGAACAAAAAATATACGTGAAACCCAGCTGATTATGCTTTTACATCTATCCCAACCAGACATAATTTCTCCTCATGTTTGCGTCTTGGGGCTCGCGCCGTTAACGGATCTACCTGGTATATATAACTCTTTTCACCTTTGAAATCAAGCCTTCAAAACCGAAACGCTCAACTTCTTCGGATGAACAACAAGGTAAATGGCTGGCGCTGAAAATCCGGAGTTGTCATTTAGACAGATTTTTCCCTCTCCGTTTTTCAACTTGACGGGCCCTCCTCAAGACCAACCATCTCGAAAGGTCATTGATCAGGAATTTCAGAATCCAGCCCAAAACCTTGAATCCCCGGCCTTCGAATTCTCCGGCCACATCCTCAAGAAGCTCAGGAATCGGCAGATGCTGCGGACAAATTTCTTCGCATTCCCCGCATTTCTGACACAGAGACGCATAAGAGGCTGTCACTCCTCCTCCCACGCCCACGCCCCCAAGTTGGACAAGATACATAACCTTTGGCGTGATCTTGTCTCCGAAAACGTGCCTGCTGTTGTAATACTCAAAACAACTGGGGATATCTACCCCTGAGGGGCATGGCATGCAGTAACGGCATCCTGTGCACCCGACCTTCATGAGGCTCTGATATTGCTCTACAACACTGCCCACCAGTTGCAGTTCTTTATCAGATAGAGACTCAGGATGAGCCTCACCAGCTATCCGAAGATTCTCCTCAATATGATCCTCCCTGTTCATGCCGGAAAGTACCACCGTCACTTCAGGATGGTTCCAGATCCAGCGAAGTCCCCATTCGGCCGGGGAGCGTTTAATTTCTGCATCGTCCCAGATGGCCTGAACCGCCGGCGGAACCTTTCCGGCAAGATTCCCACCGCGAAGCGGCTCCATGATGATAACACCCAATCCTTTTTCGGAAGCATATTTAAGGCCTTCCGTCCCGGCCTGGTTATTTTCGTCAAGATAATTGTACTGGATCTGGCAGAATTCCCAATCATAGGCGTCAACAATATCCTTAAAGGCATCGATATCCCCGTGAAATGAAAATCCTGCGTGACCGATCCGCCCGTCTGCTTTGACTTTGTCAAGGAATTCACAAGCTCCAAGCTGTTTTATCTTGTTCCAGGTCTCGCCATTAAGCCCATGAAGTAGATAATAATCAATGCAGTCTGTTTTGAGCCTGTCGAGCTGGCCGTTCAGGACCATGTCCATCTCTTCCCGTGTCTTGACCGACCCGGGCGGCAGTTTCGTAGCCAGTTTGATTTTCTCACGATACCCATTGGCCAAGGCACGTCCGAGAAATGTCTCGCTGGCGCCCATGTGATACGGCACTGCCGTATCGAGATAATTCACGCCCTGATCAATAGCAAAACGGATCTGTCGCGTTGCCCGCTTTTCATCGATCCTGCCTCTCTTTTGTGGCAGTCTCATACACCCAAAACCCAATATCGACAGCTCGTCCCCTGTTTTTTTCATGGTCCGGTAAAGCATTCGCACACCTCCCATGCAGTCTGTTCATTGCGCTCTGTATTTAGTGCCCGAACGAAAACTGTCTTTTTCGCCAATCTCTGCGTCAGATAAAAATTTTAATCCTCAAAATATTCAATATATTCCTGCGGTTAAAATTTTGATCTTCCTTGACCTTGACTAAAAATCCTAGTTTTCGTTCAGACACTATTTAGGTTACCACAAAAGCTCCGGTTTTGCACCTGGCGTTTGATTTGTCTGACACTAAGGGCTCGCGCCAAAATGTGAATTTATTTTTCCGCGAACCCTAAGTGGAAGCCGGCTCTTTAGAGACGGTTGTTGCTTTCCACAATCTTATTGACCTTTGACGCCAAACGTGTCCCAGTCCGATCAACCGCTTTACAACTGTGCCTTCAGGTGTTAAGAAGTATTTTCTTAAACAATGCTCGAAGGAAAACTGTCTTTTTCGCCAACATCTGCGTCAGATGGCAAAACCCCTGAACTCTTACCTTGCTCTCCGAGGCATTGTCTCTACCTTAGGGGCGGGAAGCGGAGCCTGAGGCCATGAGAAAAAGGATTTCGATACTGGATTGAAAAGTGAGCGCACACCCGCCTTCCTTGAAAAATAAAAACAGCCCGTTTTCGTCATTCAGGCAGCCCCAGTTCAGCTGGCTTTTTGCAAGCAATATGATTTTTTTCCTTGCAATGGGAGGGCAAAGTGTCGTACGCGCCTGGCTGGCCTTTAAACTCACTGATAGTGAGTTTGCCCTTGGCATGGTGATGTTTGCCGTTGCAATACCCATGCTCTTATTCGGTCCATTCGGTGGCGCGGTGGCGGACCGCGTGGATCGACGAAATCTGATTGTCTGGGGGCAACTCGTTGTTTTTTCCAGCGAAGTCGTAATCTGTTTATTGATATTCAGTGAGCAACTGCAATTCTGGCACCTCCTCTGCGCAGCAGGAGTTAATGGCTCCGTATTCCCCTTCATTATGCCGGCAAGGAATGCCATTATTGCGAATATCGTCGGCAAATTGGGCCTCGGGAAAGCCATGGCGCTCAATATGGCTGGGATGAATACCACACGGGTCCTTGGCCCGGCTACAGCAGGTCTCCTCATCGATGCCGCAGGGGTGGGCAATACCTACCTTTTCGGTGTACTGCTTTACGGCGTGGGACTTCTGTGTATGACTCGCGTGCAAAACTCGCCACCCTCGCCTGAAATGAAAAGGACATCAGTAGGGCGCAGCATTATTCAAGGCGTCAAGTACGTTCGGGAGAATCGCCTTGTACTGGTTCTTCTCGTCTTCGGTCTAATCCCCATGTTGCTCGCCATGCCGTTCCAGAATCTCCTCGTTGTCTTCGCAGAAAAAATCTGGGATGTGGGTTCCCGCGGTCTTGGCCTGCTCAGTGCAACGATGGGGATTGGAGGTGTTGTCGGATCATTTTGGGTTGCAACCCTGGGAGAAACCCAGCGTCGCTTGAAACGCATGATGATAAGCATGCTTGCCTTTGGTTTTCTCCTTTTCTGTTTTGCTGTCAGCCCTTACTTCCTGTTAGGGCTGACTCTCGTTTTCTTAGCCAACATCTTTGCAAACGTCTACGGTACGCTGAACAACACTGCAATTCAGATCCTCATCCCTGACCAGGTAAGGGGGAGGATTTCGAGCTTTCTTATGATGTCCTTTTCTCTTCCCTTGCTGGGGACCCTCCCCGTGGCTGCCATTGCGGAGGTTTACGGTGCCCCGTTTGCAGTGGCGCTGAGTTCTGTGCTCGCCGTAATCGTCGCACTGGTGTTCTACGTCTTGAGTCCGACACTCCGAAACATGGACGCCGGGGTCAAAAGGGCGATGATGGATGGGTCATAATGTTTATCCTGATGCTGCAAAAATTCCGACCGAAAGCCCGTCAGAGTGCGAGAAAGATTTTAAACCGAAGAATATCGAATTGGGTGACATCTGCCATCTAGGAAGGGGTGACGCGTTACAGAAAATGATTTGACGCACGAACCTTTTTCCAATACAATTACTAAAAAATAATTTCTTATCACTTCACTTTAATCCCATATTTTTAACCCGGCAACAAATTATGTCATGCCGGCCGTAGCGTAGCGGTAAGCCGGTCTAAGATTCCGTTTCATCGGAGAATGTAACTTCTCAATAAATCCGGGTCGGTTCGGGCCGTGGGGGTCTCTTTTTTGAAGCCTGCATCACCAATGACGGCTGCCATTATGTCCGCCAAGCCTGGAGTTCAAGCAACGTAAAGGCAGAAAAGGCAAACTTGGAGCGTAAAACGAGCCTTATAGGTCCCTGATAACGAATTGCGTAGCAAGCTGCCGTCATTTTAGGATGACTCACAAATATGCAGGCTTTTAAAAAGAGACCCCCACGGCCCGAACCCGGATTTATTGAGAAGTTACCGGAGAATCCAGTAACGCATTGAAAGGACTGGATTCCCTCCTTCATTGCTTTTAACCCTGAACCGTGAACCTTATAACCTGAGTAGTTACGAAATATTATATATTAATCAGAGGAACCAAACGGAGGAAAAAATGATTCTTATTGCCAAGTTAAAAGTCTCAATGAGTGATCCAAATGAATATGTGGTTTATGAGAAATACAAGGATGATAATGCGTTAGCACATCACAGTTCAACGCCGTATCTCATGGAACTGTTTGGCGTTTTCGAGTCCGTTCTTGACGGACCACCTGAGCTACCGATGTATGAAGAAATCGGGAGCATTAAGCGGTAGAAAATCCGGAGGCTTGTTGAATGAATATCAAAAATCACCCGGGCAAGCCAAAAAGAAAAACCAGGCACAGAAAAAAAGGATGGTGGGGACGGTACCTGGAAAAACTGTCAAAACTAAAGCTACCGAATTCGCCTCAAACGGGTTCGGGCTGCAGGCACTGAAACGTGAAGACGGGTGGTGCCGGTGGCACCGGAAAATGAAAGGATTTAGGGCTCGCGCATAGGGCTCGCGCAAAAATAACTTCACATTTTGGCATCTCATCTTCAGGCCATTTTTGGCAGATTTTGAAGAGCAAAAATCTTGAAATAGTCCACTATTACTGCGTCTTTTGCTCATAAATATCTACCAAACCTAACCTAAATCTGAGCGCCAATAATGTGAATTTATTTTTGCGCGAACCCTTAGACACGCTGATGACAGACAATTCTCATACGGACAGCACAGAAGGGATTATTGCCACAATTGAAAATAAGAATAATCCTTCTCAATCTGTGTCAATAAAGTATTTGCCGGATGAAAATTCCTTTGTCACTTCAGGGATACAGGTTCATTTTGGTGAGAAGGAGATTATGATCCCGGCTCATCTGGTCGTTATTGACCTGAAACTCATGGGTGCCATTGTCTCGACCATCCTTGAAAAGCTCTCTCAGGCTCAGGAGAAGGAAGCGACATTCGAATATTCTCCCAGTTTTGAGGTGCTGGACAAAAAGTACAGGATGACCGAATATGGTGAATATATGAAACTGCTTGATGTTGATGAGTAAACCCTAACGTTGCAAAAATCGAGGATGCCAATCCTGCCAAAGAATAGCCAAGCGATTACTCAGACGGAAGAGCATGAAAATAGCACAATACTATGACAAGGACATTATTCGTCTGGGGCTAATCCAGTCAGATAGCATTGTTCCTATTGATTTTAACGGAGACATGATAGCATTTATCAAGAGCAGCGTGAGCCCTGAGGTAAAAGGCAGCGCCATTTCTCTGAACGAGGTAAAGCTGGCCCCACCTGTGAACCATCCGTCCAAGATCATTGCCATTGGTTTGAATTATAGAGACCATGCTGAAGAAAGCAACGGGAAGATACCGGAAGTGCCGCTCATTTTCGCCAAATTTCCAAACAGCCTGGCCGGGCACAACGAAGAGATCCTCTGGGACGTGAATGTTACCCGAAAAGTAGATTTTGAAGCAGAGCTTGCCGTAGTCATGGGAAAAAAGGTGTATAATTGTACTGAGACCGAGGCGATGGAAGCTGTTTTCGGGTACACATGCGGCAATGATGTGAGCGCAAGGGATCTTCAATTTGGAGACGGACAGTGGGTTCGCGGAAAATCACTTGATACGTTCTGTCCTATCGGACCGTGGATTGTAACCCCTGAAGAAATCCCTGATCCTCATGCTTTAAAAATTCAATGCCGGCTCAATGGTCGGCTGATGCAGGACAGCAACACCAGTCTGATTATATTCAAAATCCCCACATTGATCAGTTTCTTTTCAAAGCATTTTACCCTGCTCCCCGGTGATATCATACTGACCGGAACCCCCAAAGGTGTCGGGGCATTCCGTAACCCTTCGGTCTATATGAAAAACGGAGATGAAGTGGTGGTGGAGATAGAAAATATCGGGCGGCTTGTGAATCAATGCCGGACAAAAAAACAGTAAGGGCTCGCGCAAAAATAAATTCACATTTTGACATCTCATCTTCAGGTCACTCTTGACATATTATGAAAAGCAAAAACCTTAAAATAGTCCACTATTCCTGCGCCTTTTACT
>JAFDJF010000359.1 GCA_019307645.1 Deltaproteobacteria bacterium | reverse complement strand
TTAGAGAGGTGATGACCACCCACCCGGAATTAGATAATATTGTCTATTCGCTTGGCCTGCTGCTGGCCGAAAAAAAGCAATACGAAGAAGCGGTCGTATACATGAAAAAAGCGTCTGAAGAAATGCCGGAACACGCTCGCGTTCATTACAACCTGGGGCTCCTTCTGGCCTATCTTCAGGAAGACACAAAAGCTGAACTGTCGCTACTCAAAGCTCTTGAAATCGACCCGGGCAACAGAGATTATCTTTTTGCTGCCGCTGATTTCTATCTTAAAAGGAAAAGGTTCCTAGAAGCAAAACCTCTTGCAGATCAACTGGTATCAAAGTATCCTGATTGGGATATGGGTTACAGGATTCTTGAATTAATCAATAAAGAAGCCGGGCCTTGAGGGTGTCCTGTTTTCGGCTGTCTGATCACTCAGGTGACGAATAGCGGGAGATCCAGCCCTTTAAATCCGGAGCCGGCTTTGATTTGAGATCCCTTGACCCAAACTCCAATGGCATTAACTTAACAGAAAGTTCAGTTTATTCACCCGAAATGCATGCAATATGGTTTATGAAAACTGAATAATCGAATAACGATTACATGAATTCCAAATGACGAAGGAAGGAGTTTTTATCAATTATATAAAATAAATAGAGCGAAGCGATTCCATGCTTCGTCATTCGTCATTCGTTATTCTGCGGTTTAAAATATTTCCCGCATGGTAGCAATCCCGGATACTTGAGTTTAATCAAAATTGCTAAGTTAATGACATTAACCCTTCTATGCAAAAAACGCCCAGTGAAAACGCGCCGGAGTGCGTGACCTGATGCGCGGCAGGGGTAGGATTCGCGCCAAAATAAATTCACATTTTTGGCGCTCAGATTTAGGTTAGGTCCTGGATGTAAGTCTCTGCCGACGCTGCCTTGCCAGCGCCCGTTTGTCCATTACCATATCTGATTCATCAACGATCTCCCTGCCCAGAATCTCTTCCAAGATATCCTCAAGGGAAATCAGGCCTGACAGTCCACCGTACTCATCAAGTACGACAAAGAGTTGCTGACGGGATCCCAGAAACTCCATTAAAACACTGTTGAGTGTGGCGGCTTCAGCTATAAAATGCGCAGGCCGCATCAATTCCGTCAAATGGATGTCTTCCTTTCCCTCCCTGAGGGCAATAAAAAGTTCTTTCGTGAGTACTACGCCCACCACATCCTCCATGCCTTCGTCATAGACAGGGAATCGGCTGTGTTCCCACTTTTCCACATTCCCGCTTGCCTCCTCAAGCGTCAAATGCTCGTTGAGGGAGAACACCACTGTTCTGGGCGTCATCACATCCTTGACCTTCTTGTTTTGCAGCGTCAGGATCCTCTCAATTATCTTCTCCTGGTAAGGCTTGATGCCGCCTGTCCGAAGGCTCGATCTGGCCATGGCCCTGATCTCTTTGGCTGTTACCGCATCTTCGGTCTTATCCCTGGCAATTAAACGCGTTACCAGGCTACTCAGCCAGATGGCCGGGGCCATAAGCAAGACAAGGGTTTTCAGACAATACGCAACCGGGGAAAGAAGGCTTCTTCCATAGACGACTCCCGCGGTCTTGGGTATGATTTCGGAAAAAATCAAAATCGCCAGAGTAAAAAACCCGGCGAAATACACAAGCCACTCACGCCCGAAGACTGCAGCGGCAGCCGACCCTGCAACCGCTGCCCCGGCGGTATGGGCGATAGTATTGAGGGACAATATGGCTGTAATGGGTTGTTCCACATTGCGCCGCATTTTCTTGAAAATCTTCCCGGAAGTTTTCCCTGCCTGGTCCAGGGCTTCAATGTGTCTCATGGGTACGGAGTAAAGAACCGCCTCAAAAAGGGAACATCCTGCTGAAATGAAAATGGCAAGACCTACAGCGAGCACTAATTCTATCATTGCCTCTCCAACCTCCTTAATTCCTGGGGCCTGTTTATATTTATGAATGATCTTAAATCCGGATCAAAACAGCGGATCTCAACCTCTTCAACATAACGGACTGACACTTCATTAAAGATGCGAAGAGTCTGGTATTGCCGGGAATCAATCAGTCTTTTGACCACCGGAAGACATCCCCTGCCATAAAGCGCGTGCAGCGCTTCCACCATCCCCGATACCCTCGGCACTACAACGTCAAAGTGATTTCTGCTTTTTATAATATAACGAATCAGTTCCTTATTAAGAAGGGGCATATCACAGGCCACAAAAAAGCCGGCCTCATGGGTGATCACTGAAAGCCCCGTATAAACACCGCCCATGGGTCCCAGACCCTTAATAAGGTCTCCATACATGGGAAGTCCGAGGTGTGCATATTCATCGGGGGTATTGGTGATGAGAATTATGTCCTGAAAAATAGCACGCATTACCCTGATGACCCTTTCGATCAAAGAAAGCCCGTCAATACTCACAAGGGCCTTGTTATGACCGTATCGGGTGCTCCTCCCGCCGGCAAGGATAATACCGGTGACATCTTTAATAAGAGGGGCGTCTTTATTATCAGAAGCCTTTGATACGACGGGCATGGCTGTATATTCGGTTGGTGTTTTTTGCCAGGTCTATCAGGGTAATGTTATAGAATTTGGCGGCCTCCACGGCTTTTGAAGTGGGGCGTGATTTAGCCACAAAAACAGGAAATCCGGCCCTTGCGGTCTTAAGGATCATTTCCAGGCTTGCCCTGCCACTCGAAAACAGGACCTTATCATCGCGAGGGATCCCATTAATGAGTGACGATCCAATGACCTTGTCCAGCGCATTGTGCCGCCCCATATCCTCGCAGTTTATGACAGGATTTCCATTTTGATCAAACAGGATGGCGGCATGGGCGCCGCCTGTTTTTTTATAGAGGGGCTGAAACTCGATCATCCTGTCCAGGATCTCTTTTAACACATCCATGGAAAAACGGCGTGGGCTCTTCACCCGTGTCAAACCGCTTTCCAACCCAAAGTAATTGTCCTTTCCACAAATACCACAACTGGAATAGGAGACCCTTTTCTCTTTGCCTGCCCGACTACCCAGGTTCTTCGAAGGGATCGTAACTCTGGCCTCGATTATTTCCTCTCCGTCCTCTTTTCGGACAGGAGAAATCTCGCACGTTTCTATTTCCGTGATCGTACTGATGAGACCTTCCGTAAAAATAAAGCCAAAGACCAGTTCCCTGATCATCTGGGGCGTGAACATGATAAGGACCTGACTCTCGCTGTTAATGACGATCTCCAGAGGCACCTCTATAAGCAGATCCGTCCTTGACGGTGAGAACTCACCGTCAAGGTAGGTATAAGCACGGAAGGTTTTGAATTTGTCATATGCTTCCATCACAAATAATCTCAAGAGCTAGCCCTGGAAAACCGAGCCATTGTATTGACATCAGACCCAAAAAAGTATATTTACATCTATCTGGTTCCGCTGAGGCGGGATTTTTTGCCTCGTAGGGGGATGAATCCAGATTGCTTGCTCGCATAAATTATTAACTTCATTGTACCCTGAACAGAACAAAGTAAGGGTACTACCCCAGGACTCGGAACAAAATAGATCACCTTCCAGCATCTCGTCGTAAAACCATTTTTGCCCGAGCCCTCATGAAACAAGGTCCGGCTTTACTGCCGGGAAAGGAATATTTTGAGTCGGAAAGATTTAATTCAACTAGAGGGTACGGTTGCCAAAGTCCTGGGTGGAGGAAATATGGAAATCCAATGTGACAATGACATCACTGTAAGGGGTGTGCTGTCCGGACGAATGAAAAAACACCGAATCAAGGTCATGGTCGGCGACCGGGTCCAGGTCAGCGTATCCCCTTATGACACAACCCACGGATTAATAACCTACCGGTACTAGATTCC
Organism: Deltaproteobacteria bacterium; assembly: GCA_019307645.1. The sequence continues at coordinate 2,448 of JAFDJF010000359.1, read as the reverse complement.
CCTTCCTTAGGGCTCGCGTAAAAATAACTTAACATTTTGGCCTTTTACTCTTTAAAATCTACCAAACCTAACCTAAATCTGAGCGCCAAAAATGTGAAGTTATTTTTACGCGAACCCTTACCGTCAATCCCTTTCACAGAGTTCAATCAGGACGCCATTGGTCTCTTTGGGATGTATGAAGGCGATCATTGCGCCCCCGGCACCCTTTCTGGGCGTCTGGTCGATCAACCGAATCCCCTTCGCCTTCAGTTCTTCAAGGGCCTCTTTCAGGTTCTCTACCCTGAAGGCAATATGCTGGACGCCTTCGCCCTTGTTGTCAATAAACTTGGCGACCGGACCATCCGGTTCGGTGGACTCCAGCAATTCCACTTCGCTGTCCGTTATCGGTATAAACCCGACATTCACTTTCTGCTCGGCCACTGTTTCAATTTCTTGAATATTAAGACCCAGCCCGTCAGTGTAGAATTTGCCTGCCTGCTCAATTGCTTTAACAGCAATACCAATGTGATCAATGTGCTTTACTTTCATAGCATCCTCCTTTTGCCATTTTTTATGTTTTTCAGTGTTAATTATTGAAAAGACCTTGCAATTTTTGTTGACGCCTTATAGATAGTGCCCATCCAGAAATGGTCTTTAATATCTGCGTTATGTTCAAAAAATAATCCTCGGAATATCAACTATATGCCTGCGGTTATTTTTTTCGCATGCCTTGATCTTGAACAAAAATCCTCATTTATGGATGGACACTAGATAAAGATCCGAGTCCGAAGGGCCCGACTTTGTGCTAACCCCAGAGAAGGCTCCGTCACATGATGATTCAAAAAGTGACTGAAATAACTTAAATATTTTTCGTTGTTCGGTTGTCCCGCTCTACAGCGGGACAGAACCATTTCTCTCTAGGAGGCTGTCCCTAAGGACCAAGTTTTAAAACTAAAACAGACTGCAAAGAGATCCTTAATACCACAACCGACTCCTTAAATCTAAGGATTTTTGGCATGAAAAACAACTCCTTCAATTCTGCTCCGGGAAATCAACGGCGCCCGGGCAAGACCAGGAGGCATTCGGGGAATTTGGCCTTACAGACATTGAATGTCCAGTCAGGAATAAAGAATGGTGAATAAATACAATGTGTTTGATCTGGAAAATCGTTCAACAGGCTTAACTGTTTTGTTTTTTCTGGCACTGGTTTTTTCAACAACACCCTCGGTTTTTGCTGGCAACGTGGACAACCAGAACAATTACAGTGCCGAATGGGTCAGATCTCTGAACAGGAACGCAGCTACCGACTCAGCAGATACGGTGGTCTACAACCCCGCAGGCTCGGTAAAAATGGCGAACGGGCTTTACTTGAGCGTAACCGGTCAATACGCCTATAAAGACTATTGGCATGAAGTTAGCGGTGTTAAGTATGATTCTGACACCCCCTCTTATATACCCGGGGTATTTGGTCTTTACAAAAAGGACAGGTGGGCGGCATTTGCCGCTTATACAATAACTTGCGGCGGAGGCAAAGTGGAGTATGACAACGGCTCTGCAACAACGCTGGCAATTGCTCAACTGTTAGGGTTAGGCAATGTCAGGCAGTATATGAAAGCGGATTCATATTATCACGCCCTGACCCTTGGTGGTGCTTACGCCCTGTACGATAACGTGTCAGTATCATTAGGAATAAGGTATATAGATGCAGAAATTGAGAAAAAGGGCTATGCAATCCCCGTTTATCTGGATTATGAGGAAACAGACCACGGCTGGGGGGCCATTCTGGGTTTAAACCTCTCTCCCGCAAAGGACCTCAATATAGGGCTCAGGTATGAAACAAAGACAAGTCTAAATTTGGAAACAGAAGTCAACAGGGATGACCTAGGTTTTCTGACGGACGGTGCAAAGAGAAAGAGAGACCTTCCCGCCCTAATTGGACTAGGCATTTCATATGGCATAACCCCGAGCTTCAGGGTTGAGGCGGATCTCACCTACTATCTGAACCGGAACGCAGACTGGGATGATATTGCCTTATCACCCTTCTCCGACGAGTCAGAAAAGAAAAACGGCTATGATCTCGGTATCGCATTGGAATATGCTTTTAATCCGGCGACTAAGGTAAGTATGGGGTACATGTTTACTGACACCGGACTGGACCCTGATAACATGTGCGTTGAGGCCCCTGAGTTGAATGCCCATACCATAGCTGGCGGTATGGCCTGTGAGATTGTTCCCGATCTGGATATCAATTTCGGGATAGCAAAGGTATTTTATGTCGACGAAAAAACATCTTTCGGAATAAAATTGAACAAAAAGATCTACCTTCTGGCAGTGGGCATTCAGTATAAATTTTAGCAGCGTCAGGGACACCTCTCAGTAAATCATTGGTGAAGTCAACTGCACCACCAGACCTTCACCAAACTGAAACGTTTTGAAACTGGCTCATGACAATCAAAAACTTGACAAATC
>JAFDJF010000358.1 GCA_019307645.1 Deltaproteobacteria bacterium | reverse complement strand
GGATATTTGACCCATTTTTTACGACCAAAAAAGAAAACAAGGGCGCCGGACTGGGTCTTTTTGTTGTCCTTGGAATTGTCAGAGGTTATGGTGGAAATATCAGCGTTTCCAGTGAGCTGAGTAAAGGAACCGACATCGATGTTTATTTTCCCCGAATTGGCACTGGAGAAAAACACCGGCAGCAATTTGAAAGCATTGATACGGATGAGGGGAAAATAAAAGTGAAAGAACTGCAAAAAATCCAAGGGAGGTCAGAGTTAAACATGCTTGCATAAAAAAAGCCTTCAGGGATCCATTTGTTTCAAGCAGTCGAAGGCAACCTTAACCATTTCAAAAGTATCTGATCCCTGCAACTTTAAACTTTCAATCCAGATCCCTCACAAATGCCCCTCCTTTACGCTATTTCACCCTAATCTTTGACGATTCCGAAAAAAGTCGTCACTCCGGTGGAAACCGGAGTCCAGACCAGCTGGAACCATTTGATATAACTGGATTCCGGCCTTCGCCGGAATGACGAGAAATGGTGTTTTCCGACTTTTTACGAAATCATCAATATTGACTTTTTACGAAACCATCAACGCTGAGATGGGTCAAAACGGGACGTTTTGAAATTGGCTCAGTCGTCATTGTTTTTTTAGCTATATTGGCCGTTTGAGATGTATCACCCGCCACGCCAACGGATGTTATCGTGCAAAGGTTTTGTTTGACACTCAAGCCTAATCTCCATATGCTACGCACAAAAGACAGTTTTTAAGAGGTCGTTTCAACACGCCCTCTTAAGATAAAACCTTACAGAGTGGAGTATAGTATGTACGACAAAAAGCTGTTTATCCGTTCAATTCTTTTATCTATTTTATCTATTTGTATTTTCTGGAGTTTGTCCTGTTTTTCGGCCACAGGAGCTACGGAATCCGAGAAGACCAAAACCATTTCTACTGGAATGAACCTGCCTCAATTTACGCTGGATGCACCAGGTTCCGAAAACGAGCAGAAATATTTGGGTTTAACAGAACTCAAACCATTTAGCCTTTCGCAGATCTCCGCCAAAATCATTGTCCTGGAACTTTTTGGCATCTATTGCCCCCATTGTCGAAAGCAAGCCCCGGAGCTGAATAAAGTATATAGTTTCATTAAAAATGACCCGCAGTTGTCCAACGGCATCAAGATGGTAGGGATAGGCGCTGGCGCCCATAAAAAGCAAGTAGCCAGTTGGAAGGCCACCCTGCACGTGCCCTTTCCGCTGTTCCCTGATCCGGAGACCACCATATGGCAGAAATTCGGGAAACCAGGTGTACCGTGCACCCTCATCGTGTCCGATACCGGAAAAGTCCTGGCAACCCATCTTGGACACACTGAAGACATAGAAGAATTTTTCCGCCAGATAAAAAAGTTTTACTTTGAGCAGAAGTAGGCAGTCAGTTGCCCTTGGGAAGCTGTCCGAGAATGCCCTTTTGATTTCGCCAAAAAGCGGCTCAAGCCCACCCTACGGGCGGGTCCTGGAAGCCCAAACCCTTCGCCTGCCTGTGCGTTGCACGCAGACAGGTCATGTCCGCGAACGCGGGAAGCCTGTCCTTTCAATGTGTTACTGGATTCCGGCTCTCCACTACGCTACGGCCGGAATGACATAATTTGTTGCCGAGTTATGAATCGCGGTTGAACAAATCCCCCCCCCGTCCCTCCAAATACGAAAGAGGGAGAACCGTGTTTAATTTAACGGCATTGACTGATCACTGACAACGCTCGCATTTTAAAGACGCAGCAACTTCTGAATGATTATTATGAACGTGATGGAGACCAAAGAAAGCAGCCTTTCAAAACATCCCATATTCATGGATCTGCCGAAGGACAAACTGGCTGAGATTGCCCGGGATGCTAAAGACGAAGTTGTGCCTGCGAACAGTATTGTTTTTCAAGAGGGGGATCCCGGAGATTGTTTTTACATAATCAATTCCGGGAAAGTCCGCTTATTCAAAAAAAGCAGGGAAGGTGTTGAACTCCCCCTTGTTGAATTAGGTCCCGGCGAGTTTTTCGGTCAGGTTGCCATTCTGACCGAAGACCGCAGATGGATGAATGTGGAGACTGAGGAAAGAACCCACCTCACGATTATACCCAAGGACAGTTTTGAAGAGATCTTGGAAAATTACCCGAAGGTATCTCTGGCCTTTGCAAAACAGATGTCCAGATACCTGGCTCGGGATGACTTGATAATCAAGAAGAAATCCGAGCGCGCCAAGGAAGGCCCCAGAGCATCATGGCTTGATTTCTCTGTTATTTTTTTTCTGAGTCTTTTGGGCGGTATAATTTTTAATTATTCAAATCCCAATGGCATAAATTTAACGCCTGAATTCATGGAAATTGAAGCGATTCTAAGTGTGACACCATCACAGGCGATTGGATTTCACGGCGATGAAGGCACCCTCTTTGTAGATGCCCGGCCGTCCACATTTTACCAGCAGGAGCATATCGCAGGTGCGATCAATATCCCTTTGCCCATTTTCGACATCATGTATATGATGAAACTCAGTGAGATAGATAGAAACAAAAGAATTATTGTTTATGGAAAGACTATTAGCAGTCTCTATGATAAAGAAATGGCAAGGAAGCTTAATCTCCGGGGCCATGAGAACATTATGATCCTGAAGGGCGGCTTGCCCGTCTGGAAGAAAAAGGGATATCCTGTAAAGACATGACAAATATCTGGTTGTTCATCAAACGAATCATCACGAGTGAATATCTATCCGTTGCGCTCAGGCTATACATCGGCATTCTTTTTTTTTACGCGAGCATGGTAAAAATCCCTTATCCGGCGGAATTTGCTGAAGCCCTGGCTTCCTACCAGATTGTGCCATACTGGGCAGTTAACTTTGTGGCCGTTTACCTGCCCTGGGTAGAGCTGACATGCGGACTGTTTCTTATCATTGGTCTGTCAACCCGAGCAGCATCCTCAATTATCGCATTTCTTCTTATTTGTTTCGCAATAGGCCAGACAGTAAATCTTACCAGAGGTGTACCTATCAGCTGTGGCTGTTTTGAGAATGCCGGGGATCCAATTAGCTGGTGGGATATCCCCGCGGATCTGGGCTGGCTGCTCTTAACCATTCAAATATTTTTCTTTGACAGAATTTTCCGGATATACCCGGATCTTTCAATTTCTCGACTGGCAAAAAGGCCGCGACCCGCCAGTTAAGGGTTCGCGCACCACTTGAAGGACTCAACGAAATGATTATGTTAAATCGGAATGTCATAATATGCTGCGGGGCTAACCCGAAAGGAGGCGAATGATGGAACAGATAAAGAAGATTATTGCGGCGATCGATTTTTCGGATTATTCTGATGACACACTTAAATACGCTGCGTCCCTGGCGAAATCTCTGGGTGCGCAATTGATAGTTGCCCATGTAGTAAATCAACGGGACATCACAGCAATGAGGACAATTGTCCAGGCAGACAGCAACATTAATGTCGATGACTATATATCCAGAGAAAAAGAAGAACGTCTCCGAAAGACCCAGAAACTGATAGCGCAAGCTGACTGCAAGGGCCTTGAAGTGAACACCGTCTTCCGAATAGGGATGCCTTTTATGGAATTGGTCGAGATCGTCAAGGAGGAGGGTGCAGATCTGCTGGTCATGGGGTCAAAGGGACGCACCAATCTGGCCAATGTATTATTCGGATCTACTGCAGAAAAGATGTTCCGACACTGTCCGGTGCCTGTACTAAGCCTTAGGGGAAGGGATATACATGGGGACAACTCCTAACGCCAGTGGCATTGGCTTGACCCTGTTCAGGCATACATCTGGCCGGCAAAACCAATCCCTGCGCCCTTGGCCTTTATCTGGGGAAGAATTCTCTGTACCAGTTCCGCCTTTTCTTTAGTCGATGTGACCGACATATCTTTGAAAGAAATGGTGTTTTGAAAGAAATGGCGTTGGTTTTTATCCCGACCCTATAAAGCCATCGATTATCGACAAAATCGCCCAGTGTCCAAATAACAGTGCCATGAAATACAAATTCCTCCTGAAGCTGCAGTGTTATCATTAATTCGGTTCTAGGGTTTATGATTGAGGGGCACTGGATTTCAAGGCCACCCCCGCTGATGTTAGTCGCAAGAACTTCAAAAGAGGATTTGGGCGTAATGGCCTGGGCATCAACACATATTTTATGCCGATACTCCTTCCTGCGATCTTCAACTGGTTCCTTCCTCATATTAATTTCACACCCCTTCTATAATCTCTGCTGCCGCCCTATCAAATGGCTTGCAATATTACAATACAGTAGCGCCATTGCCAGGACGACATCTTCATCAAACTTGCCCAACTGCCGAATTTAGGAGAATGCTGGTGAGGCAGAAGAAACAGACGGACATGATGAGCATTAAATCTAACCCGCCGTATCTTTTTCCATACAATGTCCTCCACATAATACTTGAAACAAGCATGTAAAAGCTGAAGCAACGATAAAAAAACAGCCGTATCTGCTAAAAATCAATGGCATTTCCGATTTTTTTGAGAAATGGTTCCAGAGGGAAAATCAACCGTCTGCACATATTAATAAGCAATAATCATGCCTTTTACTCGGCTCAGGATACTATGGGCTCGCGCAAAAATAACTTCACATTTTTGCGTGAACCCTATGATTCAATCTGAAATTCAATTTTGGCGGTTGTAGTATGATTTGAGTCCGCATCAAAAACTTTTTCGATGAACGTTACTCGATCATACAGATCGACCAATAGGAGCGTTGAGGATCTGGTGCCGTAATCCTGACTGGAGACAAAGGTGGATGAAAGCATTCTCTCCCATTCGATCTCAACACCTGTATCCGGGAGACTATTGTCGTCGGCGATTGATCTGTCGGACAGTATGGAAAAAAAGTCTTCCGGGGAAGGATATTTTTTCTCTGTGAGGATTCTTTGAAAGGCGTTCTTGCCCCGAACCACTTTCGGCCACGGGGTATCAAGCAAGTGATTGCATAATCCGTATATTTTGGGCTCGAGACAGCGCGGTTCTTCCACCAGATTTGAATACCAGTAGAACTCGTCTTTCTTCCCAACAATGAGGTTAAATCCATTGTATTCGTGTGCTTTTTGAGCAATCCCATTAATAAATGCATGGGGTCTTTCACGGGACAACAAAAAGCTGCGTACGAGCCCTCCGCGGGAAGGGGCATTGCTTTTTAATAATACCGGGTCTCGGTAGTCTGTGATTGCAGCTATTCTTCCCTGCTTTGTAATGCCAAACCATGTCCCTCCGGCACGAAGATCCTTGCCGGCAAGCAGGTCAGGTGCATCTTCCCAGAAAGTCGCCTGCACAGTGGGTCTGTCGAAGAATTCATCGCGGTTGCCTGCAATAACCAATTTATAAACCGGATGTGATTTAAGCGCTATGAGTATCAGACACATTGGTTTGTTTGTCGTTTTTTTATCATTCCGGCAAATTAAAGCCGATAGTTTCAAATCTGTCTGCCTCGTCCTTCATGTCCAGGGCTTCCAGGGTAGCGCGTCTGGGCAACCCGGTTTCCTCATCCCATCCCATTATCCTGTAGTATTCCACCTTGGTCATCTCAAACATTTTCCTGTCAAGAGGCGGGTAATCTTCGCCACGGATTGGATCAAACGGGGACAACAGACGCTCTTTCAGCGGCAGAAAATAATGATCAGGGATCT
>JAFDJF010000357.1 GCA_019307645.1 Deltaproteobacteria bacterium | reverse complement strand
TATAAATATCATGACCTACTTTGAAAACAATATGACCGGCTTTAACAGACGCTCCGGTATTGATCGCCGGGAAAAGAACCCGCCGTTATTCAGCAAATACCTGATGACAGGAAAGCGATCCACGCCCAGAAGGAAGGCGGACAGGCAATGGCCTCTAAATGTTGACAGGTACAGTGCCAAGACACTGACGATCATATTAACAATTCTTGGACTGAGCATCCTGGATGCAATTTTTACATTGATTCTTGTTGGCAATGGTGCAAAAGAAGTAAACCCACTGCTGGCCTTTTACCTTGATCACAGCCCTCTATTTTTTCTACTTGTCAAATACTGGCTGACCTGCGCATCGGTTATCCTTATCCTTTTTTGCAAGGATTTCTATATATTCAACACCAGGGTCAAGGCAAAAGTCTTTTTTTTCATGCTTCCGATCCCATTTATTCTTGTTATCCCGTGGCAGCTTCATCTGATTCTTTCCGGCTACTAGTTGTTGACCTGCTATTCCGTGTCGCTTTTTTCACCAGACGCAGGACCATCGTTTTCAACACCACGAAAAACGCTGTGTTTATTCAGAAGCAGATATTTCATGGGAAGCAGACATTTTTCTCCCGTCCCGTGAATACCATTTGAATGTACGTGCCTTAATGCCGCTTCAATTTCATTTTCCTTAATGTTATTTTGAATCAATAGATAATAATACATCCTCTCGACTTCCCTGTTTCGCTGCTCGTTAATACCCGCGATATAAGAGCGTATAAAATCGCTTTGTGGCGGGGGCAGAAAATGAGAGCCAAAATATTCCTCAGAGCCGGCATCTGCCGATTCAACCTGATCCAGCCTTTCCTCCAGTAGATCTACAAGTCTGTCACCATCGGGGATATCAAAGGCATAATCTCCAATAGCCCCGGCCACAAAAGAAAGAACCCATTCATTAACTCGACTGTCATCCATTCTCAAAATAGACTCAAATATCCCGCAGGCATCGGGAACAGGGAACCTGCTGTTCCCCAGTGCCCGCGCAGAAAAAATCAGAATCATTTGATCAACCCGGGGATTGTCGTTTCTTTTGTTTATCAGCGAGTTCAGCAGTTGATCCACATGAGGGATCTTGTATTGAGACTGGACAATTGAGTTGTATACATTCACAAGGGTGTCATAATCCAGTGTACCGCCACTGTTTTTGAGTGTGGTTTTAATGCTGAGATAAGTTTCCTGCCCTCGTTTTTCACAGGATGAATCCCTTTCATCAACTTCAATTATGTCACAGCAGAAAACTTCATCAAGCACAACTTCGGTCCCGGATGGAAAACATACCGTCACCTTGAAAGGCCCCTTGTTTCCGCCGAGGCCGAAGTGAGCCACGGCGTCATCCTGGTTGCCTGTCCCCCTGCCCGCCCTTATCTCCCGCACCCAGAGCCCCTCTCCGTCAATGGTCTGAACCGTGACCTTTGCCCCGAGACCGGTCCTGGGACTGTGACTCCCGACAGCTTTGACCTCAAGCCAATTCCTTTTATACCGCTGGGCCTCATCTCTCAGGAGTCTGGGGGCGCCGTCCGAACACACGAGCAGATCCAGGTCGCCGTCTTTATCGTAATCCGCCCAGGCTGCACCCCAGCCGTTATCCACTCTTGCCCCGGCCATCCATGTGACGTCTACAAACATGCCGGCCTGGTTTTGATACAGGAACGACGGAGCACCCGGGTATACGCTTGTAATAAAAAGATCGAGGTCGCCGTCGAGATCCACGTCTGCAAAAGAGGGATCGGAATGGGTTTCCTGATAGGCGAAACCAAGATCTTCAAAATGGGACTCAAAGCCTTCACTTACAGGTGATGGCAGATAAAGCACGCTGGTGTCCGACAGTCCAAGAAGTCCGGGATGGGCCAGGCACGCCACAAACAGGGCCGGACCGTCTTCCCCCAGATAACCCCAGGCACCTCCGATGGAATGGCCGTAAGCCCCCCGGACATTCCGACCCCTTACCCGGAGTTCCGCTGCCCTGTCGACAAGCATGAAACCATCTGCTTCATTGCCGGGATCGTTCACTAGAAGAAAATCAGGATCGAGTCTATAGTTCGCCACAAACAGATCCGGCCTTCCATCCCCGTTAAAGTCTGCAAAAGAGGCTCCCCGGCCGCACATTTGCTCCTGACTCGAGTATGCCACACGGGAAGTTGCATCTTCAAATTTTCCGTCGCCCAGGTTCAAATAGAGAAGATCAGAAGCGCACATTGCACGCCCGGGGCCGTTTTTCTCGTAATTGGCAAGATAGATATCCACTGAGCCGTCCCCATCCACATCCGCGGCCGCAGCCGCCTCGGTGGGACCACCATCTCGGGGCCATGCAGGCAAGGCTGTCTCTGTTACATCATCCATTATTATGGCCCCCCCCTGTTCGGTTTTGTTCAGGTAGAGCCTGGGACCATTGCTGCCTGTAAATGCGAACAGGTCAGGAAGCCCGTTATTATCGAAGTCAGCCAGAATGCCTCCGGATGCATGCTCATGTATTATGCCGGCTGATTCCGTTACATCCTTGAAAGTTCCGTCCCCATTGTTCACAAAAACATGCCGCCCTGCAATCACCAGATCGGGGAAACCATCTCTGTTCATATCCGACCACGCAACCCTGCGGCCGGTGCTGTCCTGGAGGCCGGCCTCATGGGTCACATCGGTGAAACGGGGAACACCTTCAAGCACGGCAAAATGCTCTGAAGGGTCAACATCAAGACCCTGGAGCCCGAGAAGACGCTGCATGCCATCGACGGCATCTTCGGAATCACCCAGCTCTGCCGCCATTCTATAGTGTCTCAGGGCCTCATCGAGATGGTCTGCCTTCTCAAGGGCTTCTGCGTACCACAGGTGCAGAACATGACCATTGACATCATGGGTGAGTCCGGCTCTAAACTTTTTAAGAGCCTCTCTGTTACGCCCCTTTAAAAAGTTTATCCTCCCAAAGATTGCATAGTATTGCGCTCGTGTCCTTTCCATGAGCTTGTCCCAGCTCTCATCATCAACATACTTGTACCTGTCTGCCGGATCCGGCTTTCCGGCCGCTTTTACAGCCCGTTTTATGTATTTTTCAGCCAGGTCCAGATCCCCGCCATCTACATCCAGGATCGCTTTGGCACACAGATAGTTGAGTATTCTATTCCTGGATTCTTTTTTCAAAATTTTCCGGGCCTCAACTTGCACGGCCTCAGCACCGCTATTAGCGAGATATGAAAGGGCCCTGGCGGCCATATTGTACCTCAAACGATGCCGGGGAAATTCCCTTCTGAAAAATCTCGCCCTTTTAAGCAGATCCTCATCCCCGGTTCTTAACGTGTCGTAAAAATAAATGTCCGCCAGATCTTCGCGCCAGGAAGGATCATCGACAATGTGAGAATAGGCCTCAATCACCCTTGTCTTTTCAGGCACAGCCCTGGCTCCCTCCAGGCCGAGAACGGTGGCATAGACCACCTCCGGCTTCTCGGGGTCCTCTTCCAGATATTCAAGTGCCCTTTTTTTCAACGCCTCCCTGATCGTTTCATCAAAACCTTTTTTGATGGCATCGATGAACCAGAGATGAACCACTGCCTGGTGATTCCCCGGGTCCTGCCTGAGAACTTCCTCGAACTCTGCCTCGGCTTCCTGCCAGAGTTCAAGCGTATAAAATATGTCGCCTCGCAAGAGGCGTATTTCCATGGTTTCCCCACACTGACCGGCTGCCTCGTCCAGACGTTCAAGTGCCTTTAAGTAGCGCCTCTCCCATGTGAATTCCCGTGACTCTTCCACCAGTTCAGCGCAAGGCGCGGAAGGGCCAACCTCAGACGGGAAGACCTTTCTGTGAGCAGCACATCCGAAATTGCGTAAAAAGTCCGAAATTGTCATGCCGGACCTGATCCGGCATCCAGAACCTATTGATATAACTGGATTCCGGCCTCCGCCGGAATGACGAAGGAGGGTGTTTTCCGACTTTTTATGAATTCATCATCCTTGATGGTCCTGTAAAAAGTCGTCACTCCGGTGAAAACCGGAGTCCAGACAAGCTGGAACTATCTGATATAACTGGATTCCGGCCTTCGCCGGAATGACGAAGGAGGGTGTTTTCCGACTTTTTACGAGACCGTCATCCTTAGAGTTCGCGCAAAATATTCTTTCTACCATGTATCCAGATTTATTTGAAATTTCAGCGTGTTGGCGGTTGAGTGATAACAACCGAACATAAAAATGTTTGCATCATTTACATAAATTAGATAAAATTGAGTTTATATGTGATGACTGCCCCTGATCTTTCACCCTGCTTTGATCCGAGGAGGTATGATATGCAATACTGTAAAAAAAGCGCATTGATTATCATGGCTATAACGGTTTTTTTAATGACTGCGACGGCGACACCGGCATTGGCCGGAGACCCGGTTTCAAAAGTGTCCGCTGAGAGTATGGCAGTTGACTTTGTTCTTCTGAGACCGATTGGTCTTGCGG
>JAFDJF010000356.1 GCA_019307645.1 Deltaproteobacteria bacterium | reverse complement strand
TCCGGCTCGGGAATTTTAGCAAAGGCACCTCCGCATATCATAAGAATAAAGATTGAGACAATAATGTTCACAAACAAAACCGTATGTCCCTTTACTTTTCTGGCAGCCATTGTCATATCTCCTTAAAAAAGTACAAAGTTAAAAGTGACAAGTTCAAAGTTTAAAGTTAAAAGTTGAAAGCTTCGTAGGGTGGGCTGTGCCCACCATTTCCTCAGGATTGCGTACTTATCCTCCCGGTGGGCACGGCCCACCCTACAAGCTGCTATCTCCTTCAACTGCCGGAGGCTGATCTTTTTACATTTGCCGCCTTTCTCAGCGGCAAATGTAACGAATAATTCTCTCTGTGTCCTCTGTGTCTCTGTGGTGAATAATCTTTTATTAAATACCTTTAACAGCAACCAGTCCTCTTCCGCCTTATTTATTCCTGTCCTGGAAGGGCAGGGGGCCTGGGCGGACTTTGGGGCATTTGTGTTTTTGCATCTTTTGGCATTGAAGCAGGCCGTTTTTTGGGTGGTGCCAGTTCACTCACAACTTGAGCTACCACCTTGTCATCTATAGAAATATCAGCACCTGCCTTAAGCCCTTCAATATAATCCTCACGTTCTTTCTTCAGTGTCTCACGCCTGATCCTCTGCGTGATCTGATTGCGGACTTTTTCCAGAGGCCAGTTGATTGCCGACCGTTTTCCGGTAAGCATGATCACATGATAGCCGTCCGGGGTTTCAATCACCTGCTCCGGCATGCTCCCCACGCGTTCAAGTTTAAAGGCGGCTTCAGCCAGTATTTTATCTATTCCTACAGGTTTTCCATCTATGTCAACGAATCCGGTATCACCCTTCCGGTACTTTTCGTGCGTATTGGAATATTTCCTGACCAGGGTCCCGAAGCCCGATCTTTTTCCTCTTAACGCCAATGCCTCATCAAGGGCTGTTTCCGCCTTTTTTTTGAGCGCGGCTTTCTTTTCGTCAGTTGCATCAGGTGGAACGGAAATAAAGATATCTGCCAGGCGCACCTGCGCGGGCCGGTTGAACTCATTGTAGTGTTTATCGTAATATTCCTGAAGGTCTTTTTCCTCGATTTCCCGTTTTTCTACTTTTTCGTACATGTGTTGGCTCATCAGCTTTTGAGTGAGCATCTGGCGGATACTCTTGCGCATTTTCGGATCCTGGTCCAGTTTCAGCCTCAGGGCCTCCTGATAGAGCACTTCTTCAAGAACCATCTCGTCAAGGCGTTTTTTAATCTCCTCTGCTGAACCCCGAAGGCGTGGCGGTAGCGGCCTCTGAGAGAGATAACCTTTCAAATCCGCGGCAGTGATGGCGCCGTCTCCCACGCTTGCAACAACAGGCGATTTTTCTTCTTCACTTTTTGATACATCGCTCCGGTCCTTGCCCGGGCAGCCGATTGTGAGCAGCAATGCAAATGCCGATACGCAAAGAATAAGATTTCTGATATTTGTGAATGTTTTCATTTTTCCCCCTCTTAAATGGTTTTTGACAAGGTTAACAGTTTCCCGGTGGGCACAGCCCAGTTCAGTCACCAGTAATCAGTGACCAGCTCTGTAGGTTGGGTTGAGAGAAGCGAAACCCAACGAATACGATTATTCATCTCTATATTTTCAAATAGCAGATCCATCCTCCATCCTATTCAGAATGTTGGGATTCACAATCGTTCAACCCAACCTACGGGCTATCATGTTTTTTTCGTGTTTTCATACTTTCGTGATTGCCTTTTAGCTCTATCGGTTAGAGGTTCAGCTTTTTCCTTTCTTCTCATCCTCTCACCTTCTCATTTTCTTCGCTTCAGCCTTTAGTTTCCTGAATACGAATATGTATGGAAAAACAACTTTATATCTGAGATTCCATTCTCCGTACGATCACCCGTTCCTCCGATGATCTCCGGGCCGTGAATAAAGGTGTCAATCCCCTCGTCCCCGTCGTAAAGCAGGGCCTGGCCGGGGATAATCAACACCCAGTGGGTGTTCCACACAGACCTTCCCACAAGGCGGCTGTCAAAGCTCATTTCAGACTCGTTCAGGTAACCGCTGTCATGATATGCCCTGAAGTCAGAGTGTCGGCGGATCTGGAACATTTCGTCAAAGATGGTGTCCACCATGGGTATCCAGCTGGTGTTGCTCTCCAGCTCCGATTGAACAATCGGAAACGGGACGGGCATTTTCTGATCCACCACCTGCAAGGTACGAATTTCCTTGGTGTAGTACGAAGGCGTCCGCAGGATGTCTTCACCCGCGGGCACCAGGTAGATCCTCGGTGTCTGGGCCAGCCCCACACTGTTGTAGTTGCTGAACCACACGCCCACGGAACGTACCTTGGTGGCAAAGTTGGTGGCGGAATAATAGGAATCGCCACCGCCAAGGGGCCATTTAAAGAAGTTGAGGCCCGAGGTTACCGTTGTGGGGAATGGGATGACAATTCCCGGCTGTGGGATGCCTTCCGGCGCAAAGGGCCGGCAATAACGTCTGAACTCAGGTACCTCCCACAGGTCGTCTTTCCTGTATTTCTCCAGGACCTGCTGCCACGTGTCATTGGACGGCTCATCCATGGTGATGCGGAAGAGCTCTCTCCTCAGTGAAAATCGGTTGGTCTCTTCCTGGGGGTTGGTGAAGCCAAGCTGTGGCTTGAGCACCTGGAAGTTCTGCCACATGCGCTTCATGGGATCTGCCAGTCCGGTTCCGGTAAGCGGCTGGCCGTTCTCGATCATGCCGATGGTCCTTTGCCGGACGATATCCGTCAGAAAGGCCTCTCCGGCCATGCTCTCGTGATCCAGGAGTGTGGTTTCATAATCGTACGCCTTGGCTGCCAGATACACATAGCGTGCTGCCATGTCAAACTGGGCCCGGTACTTTTGAAGTGCATCGTTTCGGAAGATTCTGAACGCCATGTCCTTGTACCGGTAGTCCTGAATCTGTGCGGCCGTCTGCTGGCGGAATCGTAGCCTGTCCTGCAGCAGGCGTTCACCCTTTGTCAGGGCCACCAGGTATCGTCCGGCAGACTGCTGCATGGTTTCTACAAGGTTGTATAACTCTAGCCGCAGTGTTGCCTCGTTCAGGATAAGGTTCTTAATCTGAAGCAATTGCTGCGCAATGGCAAATCCCCCACGATATTCCGTTAGCTCGATATTGCTTTCCGCTGACACAATTTCTTTGGCCTGCTGGTGGCCAAGCTCGACCATTGATGCTGCATCTGCTGCGATCTGAGCTATTTCGGAAATAACCGTTCCCACCGTACGGGCGGCACCGCGCGCAGGCGCCATGGCATCCGTGGAGAGACCGACAGCTGTGGGAAAGAATTCTGCAACGGCATTGGCAACATGTGTTGCCAGGCGACCTGCTGTCCGGAAAGAAAGCTGCATTCCGCGAGACACCATGATCCAGGTGTTCAGGTCCTGTTGCTCGCCCTGGGCCTCGTTAAGTATCCTCAATTCCTCAAAATTCAAGTTGTGCTGTGCCACAATCAACTCAGCCTGTCTTTTGATTTGACTGAGCAGATTGTCATATTCGATCAGGGCCTTATCAAACCGCCCGCGCACCTGCAGGAGATCTGATCGGGCCATTTGAATCTCTCCAGGCGCTTTTCTTCGGCCCTGCCACCACCGCGGCTTGATCAGGCCGAATCTGCTGTCCGTGTCAATGTGAAAGGACACCGGTTTATCGTCATACTGCGGGACCCCTTGAGCGTCGACTTCAATGGTCTTGAAAGTGACCGAAAACTCGTGTGTCCTGGGCACAGTGACGCCCATCAATTCTGAAGGGTCAACATACATGTAGTGATACAGATCAGGGCCTGTCTGGGCGTAATCTGTGGAATAGGTCCTGCCCGGTCCGCAGTCGTCAGGATACGGGTAGCCGAACACCTCGATGAGGCGGTTGTTGAAATCTGCCTCAGAGTTTTCAATGTTGCGCTGGAAGTCGCTCAACGTGTCCTGCTGACGTCGGAGCAGCATGGTGTTTTGATTGGCGTGGTTGAACACCGCAATGGCATTGTTCATGGCCTGCACGGCCCGGTTGTAAATCTGCTCAAAATGGGTCTGGCCATCAGCAACCGCGCCCGGGTCGATGTCAAAGGG
>JAFDJF010000018.1 GCA_019307645.1 Deltaproteobacteria bacterium | reverse complement strand
TGTTGAATGAGGGTAAGATCAGCAACATGCAGGAACTGGTTCCTATCCTGGAGCAGATTGCAAAGATGGGCAGGCCCCTCTTGATTATTGCCGAGGATGTGGAGGGTGAAGCGCTGGCTGCATTAGTGGTCAATAAACTGCGCGGGACCCTGAAATGTGCGGCAGTCAAGGCCCCCGGCTTTGGTGACAGGCGCAAGGCCATGCTTGAGGATCTCGCCATTCTGACAGGCGGACAGAGCATTAGTGAAGATCTGGGTATAAAGCTGGAAAATATCACTCTGAACGACCTGGGGACCGCAAAAAGGGTTTCCCTGGACAAAGACAATACGACCATAGTTGACGGTGGCGGCAGCAGAGAGGCCCTGGAAGGACGCGTCAAACAGATACGCGTGCAGATTGAGGACACCACCAGTGATTGGGACAGAGAAAAACTTCAGGAGCGGCTGGCAAAATTGATCGGTGGTGTTGCCGTAATCAGTGTGGGAGCAGCCACAGAGACCGAAATGAAGGAGAAGAAGGACCGGGTTGAAGATGCCCTTAATGCTACCCGTGCAGCAGTTGAAGAGGGAATAGTCCCAGGTGGCGGGGTCGCCTACATCCGTGCATTGAAAGCGCTTGAAAAGGTAAACGTACCGGGTGAAGAAAAAATGGGAGTTAATCTGGTAAAACGTGCACTTGAAGAACCGGTAAGGCAAATTGCCAACAATGCCGGCGTTGAAGGATCGGTAGTGATTCAGCGCGTAAAAGAGGGTAAGGAAAGCTTCGGTTATAACGCCGAAAGCGATAAATACGAGGATCTCCTTGAGGCCGGTGTCATTGATCCAACCAAGGTGACCCGGTTTGCCCTGCAGAATGCCGCCTCTGTTGCCGGACTACTCCTGACCACCGAGGCAATGGTTGCAGAAAAACCGGAAGCAAAAGACGCGGGCATGGTACCTGAGATGCCCACCGATGACATGTATTGATGTGATACACCCAGCTTGTTGTCCGGGCAGGGGAAATTCTCTGCCCGGATTTTTTTGCAGATGAGGCATTTGATCATTTGTCCCCCGTTCTGTTTTGTGTCCATGACTTTCCATTGACACAAAAGTCCTGTAACCGTATATTCTTCCACTAAAAAAATTTCTGAAACCGGCTCCTCATTAGAACATTTTAATCTGCGATTAATCATATTTTAATATTCCTTTATTATACTTGGCAAAAAAAACAGGAATACATTTTTCCGGAGAGACAGACCCATTTTAATCTTTATAAATGATGACCATAGACAGCGCCATCAAATTAGATGAAAACAGCTTTTTAAGAAAATGGCATTAAGGAGACTTGATTATGACAGTAGATGTCAAACAGATCGGCGAACAGGTTGAAAAAGAAAGTTCAATCATAAACCGGATAAGGACCGAGATACACAAGGTGATTGTGGGGCAGGAAAAGCTGATTGACAGCCTCATAACCGCGCTGCTTTGCAACAGCCACGTCCTTATAGAAGGCGTGCCCGGCCTGGCTAAGACCCTTTGTGTCACGACCCTTTCCAGGATGCTTCAGGCCTCATTTCAACGGATTCAGTTTACGCCGGACCTGCTGCCTGCTGATGTGATCGGAACCCTTATTTACAATCCAAAATCCGGTGAATTCACAACAAAAAAAGGCCCCATATTTGCCAACATCGTTCTTGCTGATGAGATCAACCGCGCGCCGGCAAAGGTGCAGAGCGCTTTGCTTGAGGCCATGCAGGAAAGGCAGGTAACCATCGGTAATGAGAGCTACACCCTGGATGACCCTTTTCTGGTAATGGCAACCCAGAATCCCATTGAACAGGAAGGAACCTATCCGCTGCCCGAGGCACAGGTAGACCGTTTTATGTTGAAGGTTCGGATTTCCTATCCTAAAAAGTCCGAAGAACATGAGATCCTGAGAAGAATGGCCCGCTCCAAACCTGCTTTGGACGTTGATCCTATCCTCACTCTGGAAGATGTTAAGCGGCTTCGGACGCTGGCAGATGAGATATACATGGACGAAAAAATTGAGGAATATATCGTAAGCCTTGTGGAGGCCTCGCGAAATCCGGATGCCTATAAACTGGATATCGGTCATTTTATCCGCTATGGCGCTTCTCCTCGCGCTTCTATTTTCCTGGCCATGGCATCAAAGGCAAACGCGTTGATTGAAGGCAGGGGATATGTCACGCCCCAGGACGTAAAGACCATTGCCATGAACGTGCTGCGGCACCGCGTAATTTTGACCTATGAGGCAGAGGCCGACGAAAAGACGTCCGAAGACATTATCGAACAGATCCTGCAGACTGTTGATGTCCCATGATACCCAAAGAACTGGCAAAAAAAATCAGATACATACAGATTTACACCAGCAAGGCGGTCAACGACTCCCTGGCCGGTGAATACGAAAGTGTATTCAAGGGCAGGGGGATGGAATTCGATGAGGTGCGGGAATATCAGATCGGTGATGAGATCCGTACCATTGACTGGAACGTAACGGCTCGCATGGGTGAACCGTATGTCAAGCTGTTTGTGGAAGAGCGAGAGTTGACGGTCCTGTTCCTGGTTGACCTTTCGGCATCCGGTGCCTTTGGCAGCGCCCGTCAGATAAAAAATGAAGTTGCCGCCGAAGTCTGCGCGCTGCTGGCCTTTTCTGCCATAAAGAACAATGACAAGGTCGGATTGATCGTCTTTACCGACCGTGTGGAGATGTTTATCCCGCCGGCAAAAGGGACCACCCATGTCTTGAGACTCATACGGGAACTTCTGAATTTTACACCAAGACAGACTCAGACCGATATCTCGGCAGGCATTGAATACCTGGGACGTGTGACCAACAAAAAGAGTGTGGTGTTTCTTGTCTCGGATTTTCTCGGGGAAGGCTTTGAAAAACAGATGCGTGTACTGGGAAAACGGCATGACCTTATTGCCGTGTCCATTACAGACCCTAGAGAAGTTAAGATGCCGGATGTGGGTTTGATTCAGCTTGAAGATGCGGAAACCGGGCAACTGCTTCTGATCGATACGGGAAGCGCTGCATTCAGAAAGCAGTATGAAACGCTTGGCAGCGCGCGACAGGGCCGTTTGAGAGGATTGTTTCGGTCCATGGACGTGGATCATATCGAAATCTACACGGGCAGGGACTATGTCTTTGATCTTGTGAAATTTTTCAGGACTCGTGAACGAAGGGCGCAGAGGTAAAGATCCGGGTCCTGAGGGCCCGGCTTTGGTTTGACCCCGTAGGGGGGTACCGGCAGCTCACTTATCATAAGTGAACTAAAGTGCCTAAAGTGAGCTAAAGTGGTGGTGCGCTGCGCGTTCAATTTTAAGCTAACAAAAGGTGCTACCACCTAGCAAGGATACTTTGCTCACAATTCTTATTCTTCATTAGATACAATGATTGCGCTTTCAGCGCATTCCATAACTTTAGATCACTTTAGGCACTTTAGTTCACTTTAGATCACTCATATGCCCCAGCACCCATGGCATAGCCAACTGACTCTGACCTGGCGCTGAGGACCAGGTTTTTAGAACCCAATCAATATTTGTGAGGATAGAGATGACAGAAGAACTGGAATTCAATCTTCCGATCCGTGAACAAACTGCGGTTCAATCCCAATCAAAGTGGGTCGCGGTATTGATGATTGCCGTGTTGATCGCGGTTCTGGCCAATATTGGTATTGTATTGCTGCAAAAGGGCAGCAGGGAGAAAAGGCCTGAAGGCGCAGTACTTTCCGTGAAACAGCAGAAGCACCTGGCTCTAAAGCTGGAGAAACAAGGGCTGAACCGTGCCTCCGCTGAAGCATGGAAGGAGTATCTTTTGGCCGCATCACCGGATGATGAAGGCGCTGCCAGGGTCTGGTATAGAATCGGAAAGCTGTATCAAATGGAAAACCGGTATGAAATGGCGCTTAACAGTTTCTATCGCTCTGAGAGCTTTGCAAAACCGGATGACATATCCACGGAAATTGCAAGGCGTACCCAGGAGTGCCTGGAAGCAATGGGGAAATTTGCGGCTCTGCGTTATGAACTGGCCGATCGCGTTGGTTCCGGCATTGAAGCGGAGTCTGATAAGTCCGCAGGAGAGGGCGATCGGGTTGTTGCCGAAATCGGACCGCAAAAGATAATGAAGTCCGATCTGGACCTCAGGATAGAGCACGTTATCGAAATGCAGATTTCCCAGTTTGCCACTTATCTTCCAGAGGAGCAGGTCAACAAAAGAAAGGAAAAATTGCTGAAACAGTATTCTACTGACAATCAACGCCGGTTTTTTCTGAACCAGTATGTGATGGAAGAGGTGCTATATCGGAATGCACGGGAATCAAGACTCATGGATGATGCCGAGGTCAGGACTGCCCTGAAGGATATGGAGCGAAGCATCCTTGCCCGGAAAGTAATTGAGAAGGAATTTTCAGATGAGATAAAGATTACGGCGGGTGATCTCGAAACCTATTTCGAGGCCCATAAACAGGAGTATGTCCATCCGGAAAAGGCCAGAATCAGCCATATTTTGGTGGACAGCAAACAGGGAGCACAGGGCGTTCGCAAAAAGCTGGAGAACGGGGATGACTTTGCCGGACTCGCCGCTGATATGTCTCGAGACGTGTCGACCCGGGACAAGGGCGGAAAACTGCCGGAGTGGACAGAGAAAAGCGAATCCGGTTCTATCCCCGGTATCGGAAAATCGAAAGATGCCATGCGTGTGGTTTTTTCTACCGATGAGGGCAGGGTGGCTGAGGAAGATGTTGATACAGAAAAGGGGATTCATATTATCAAGGTCCTCGAGCGTGAGCCGGAGCGTCAAAAAACCTTTGATGAGGTGCAAAACGAGGTGTTCCTTGCATTGAGGTCCCAGAAAGAACGTGAAGTTCAGCAGAAACTGCTGGCCAGGCTCAAGGAACAATATGATGTAGTCATTCATCATTCTGCTTTTGCGGGAAAAGATGAATCAGTGAGCAGTAATCAGTGAGCAGTCAAAAAAGGTCAAAGGGTCGAAAAGAGCTATCTCACACAAAGCCAACAAGATACAGAGATTGCATATTCCTGAAATATGACTGTCTTAAATAAAATGAAACAGATTCAAGGGCGAGATTTCCGGTTGAGGATCGCAATTGTTTTTTTGACAATGCTCTGTGTCCTGTCATCGGTTTCGTGTAAAAAGGATGATTCGGTTGCCACGTCAAAAAAGGAAAAGGATGCTGGCATTCACGAAGAAGTTGACAGGGGACCGGCAACCGTTACCCTTGACGTGGACCGAAATGAAATTAGTATTGCAGAACGTCTGAACCTGACCATCAGTATCACTGTGGATGAAGACTATGATATCAAACTTCCCGGTTTTGGTGAGAAGCTGGAGCAATTCGGCATCGTTGACTATCATACGACCCAGCCGGAGTTGATTGAAAACAATAGAAAAAAAGTCAGCCGGTCCTATGTGCTGGAGCCGTTCCTGTCGGGGGATTACACGATTCCGCCCATGGTGATAAAGTTTTGGAAAAAGAGCGACCCGGAAGCAGAGGCGCACAAAATCGAGACATCTGAAGTGACAATCAAGGTCAAATCTCTTTTGCCTGAAGACCTGAAGGATGTGCGTCTTAATGAAATCAAACCGCCGGTACCGTTCCCGCGGTCCTACATCTTGTGGGTATGGGCAGCAATCGCGGCAGCGGCCCTCGTAACAGGCATTGTTACGACAACCGTCATTGTCAGAAAACAGAAGAAAGCAGCAGGCGAAGGTTCAGGCTTAAGTATCCCTGCCCATGAACTTGCGTACGAAGCGCTGAAAAGACTGGTTGAAGAAGACCTGCCCAATAAAGGAGAAATCAAACTCTTTTATCAGCGTATTACAGCAATCCTCGGTCGTTATATTGAAAACCGTTTCGGACTCCATGCCCGGGAACAGACGACAGAAGAGTTTCTCTCCGGTCTGGAGAATGCTCGAAATTTTCCGGACAAATATAAAGCCCTGCTCAAGAAATTTCTGAACCATTGTGATCTTGTGAAGTTTGCCGAATATCAGCCGAAGACAGAAGACATCCAGAACACATTTAACAGTTGCAGGTCGTTTATTGAAGGGACGGAAGAGAGGGAATAGGGCTGTATGAATTTCGAATCTCCTTTGGCATTTCTGCTGTTGCTGGTGATACCTCTATTGATCTGGTTAAAGTATTTCAGGATCAAAGGCGGGTCAATCCGGTTTTCCACGGTCGGCAATGCGGCAAAGGCAGGGAAATCCTTTCGTCAGAGATCGTTATGGGTGCCCATTTTCATACGAATTGTCGCCCTTGTCCTCCTGATCATAGCGCTGGCCAGGCCTCAGACAGGCAGGGAGCAGATCAGGGAGATCAGCAAAGGTGTTGCCATTGAGATGGTCGTTGACCGTTCCAGCAGCATGGGGGCAGAACTGGAATATGGCGGCGAGCAGATGAACCGGCTGGAGGTGGTAAAAAGGGTATTTAAGGAATTTGTAATTGGTGGGGAGCAAAACCTCCCCGGCAGGCCCAATGATCTCATCGGCATGATCACTTTTGCGCGGTATCCGGACACCGTCTGCCCATTGACCCTTGCCCACGGTGCACTTCCTGCTTTTCTAAAGAGTGTCAAGCTTGCGCAGACCCGGGAAGAAGACGGAACCGCAATTGGTGATGCCCTGGCCCTTGCCTCGGCGCGTTTAAAGACCGCTGAAGAGTCCCTTAAAAGACAGCAGAACAATTCTGATACCTATGAGATAAAGAGCAAGGTAGTCGTCCTTCTTTCGGACGGAGAAAACAACTGCGGAAAACGAACACCCCTTCAGGCCGCTGAGCTGGCTGCCAAATGGGGGATCAAGGTCTACACCATTGCCATTGGCGGGGGGGAAGCTGTTACCTCTATTCGGACCCCTTTTGGTGTATACAAGATACCTTCAAGACAAAGGGTCGATACAAAAACACTGGAGGCGGTCGCCGAGAAGACCGGGGGGTTTTTCCGCAAGGCAGAAGATGGAGAATCCTTGCGCGAGATCTATGAAGAGATTGACAAGATGGAAAAAAGCGAGATCGAAGCTGTACGGTTTGTTGACTACAGGGAATCCTTCCTGGGATTTGCCCTGGCAGGACTATTGCTGATTGTCTTTGAAATAGTGCTGAACAGTACCTTGTTCAGGAAGATACCATGAGTGGGATAAAACTCCAGAATATCGAGATGCTTCATCTATTATGGGCAATCCCTTTCCTGTTTGCCGTGTTTATTTATGCAGGGCAGAAACGGCGTAAGGCCCTTGAAATATTTATTGATGCAGGCCTCCTTGACCGGATTCATATCTCCCTGAACAATTCCCGGCGGCACTGGAAGGCGGCATTACTCCTGATTTCTGTGATGTTCATCAGTTTTTCCATAACACGTCCTGCGTGGAATCCAAAACCTGAAACCATTGAGCGGCGTGGACGGGATGTGGTTTTTCTTCTGGATGTGTCAAAGAGCATGCTTGCAGAAGACCTTATCCCCAACCGCCTTGAAAGAGCCAAATTGGCCATACGGGATTGTGTGGAGCGTCTTCAGGGCGATCGAGTGGCGCTTGTTGCATTTGCCGGTACTGCTGCCATAAAATGCCCTTTAACCCTGGATTACGGTTTTTTTCAAATGATGCTTAGCGGGATTTCAACAGACAGCATCGCCCGCGGCGGAACAATGATCGGAGATGCTATCCGTAAGATTATGACGGATGTGTTTGATGACCAGGCAAAGGAATACAAGGACATCATTCTGATCACAGACGGTGAAGACCATGACAGTTTCCCCATTGAAGCGGCAAAAAAAGCGGGCGACAGAGGCATCAGGCTGATTGCAATAGGGCTGGGAGATGAGAATGAAGGCAAACGTATCCCTGTCACGAACGAGAACGGACAGATGATGTTCTTGAAATACAAGGGTCAGGAGATATGGTCAAGACTTGATGCCGATACTCTGCGAAAAATGGTGAATGCAACGCCGGGCGGCAGGTATTTTAACGTGGCCACCGGTGCCATTGATCTTGGAAATGTCTATATTCAGCTAATCGCAAGTGCAGACAAAAAGGCCCTTGAATCAGAAACGATCAAACGATATGAAGAAAAGTTCCAGATCTTTCTTGCCATAGGGTTTATCCTGTTGTGTTTTGAAATGGCAGCTTCAGAACGTAAAAAGGAGCAAATCCGTGTCTAAAGGGTTCGTATATATTGTCGTAGTGAGCTGCATTCTGATGATGGCGCCGGTTTACGGGTATGCGGATTCCCCGGCCGGTCTTGTTAGCGAAGGAAATGCAGCTTATCTTGCCGGTGAATATGATAAAGCGCTTTCATCCTATGATGAGGCTTCTGTAGAAGCACCGGAATCACCTCGCATATATTTTAACAAGGGTGCCGCCCTGTATCAAAAAGGCGATTATTCCGGTGCAGCGGAGGCATTTGAAAAAGCGGCTTTGAAAAGCAAAGACATTCAATTTGAAGCCAAAAGCAAGTTTAACCTTGGCAACTGTGCCTATCGAGAGGCCGAGCGCCGGCAGGACAGCGATTTGAATAAGGCGCTTGAGGCATGTACAAAAAGCATCCGCCATTATCAGGAAGCCCTTGCGCTTGTTCCTGATTTCCATGAAGCAGCCGAAAATATCCAAGTGGTCCGTCTTGTGATGAAGACGATCCTTGATAATATTAATAAACAGAAGGAAGCCGCCAAACAGCAGCAGGAGGCCATGCAGCAGGCAGCTGACAAGCTAAAGGAGCTGATCAAAAAGCAGCAGGACGCATTGGATCGAAACAAACAGATTCGGGATGAACGGAGACAAAAGGGCGATTCTCAAAAGCTGAAGGACGATGTACAGGATCTTGCCCGGGACCAGAAAGATTTGCAGGCGGAAACAGAGGTACTGGCAAAAAACATGCCCAAACCCGGGTGCCGGAATACCCCGGGCACTGAACATCCTGCTGAAAAAAATTTGAAAAATGCAGCAAAGGAACAGAAGGCTGCATCGGGCAACCTGGAGCAGGATCACACATCAGAGGCCAAGGCCAATCAGGAAAAGGCCCTTGAGGAGCTCAAGGATGCCCTTTCCTCCCTTAGCGAGGGTCAAAAAGGGGGGCAACAACAGGAACAGCAGGGAGGCGAAGGTCAGGGGCAGGCGCCGTCATGCACTGACACAGCGCCCCAGGAAAAAGAGGACCGGCAGGAAGACCCTGCCACGGCACAACTGTCCGATGGCGCCCATGACATCCTGGACGAAGAAAAAGAAAACAAAAAACAGCGCAGAATGCGGTCGGCAGGCGGTTACCGGGATGTGGATAAGGATTGGTGATCGACAACCGGTTAATGCCGTTAAATTAAAGATTCTCAATAAGCTTAAGGGTTCGCGCAAAAATAACTTCACATTTTTGGCGCGAGCCCTAAGCCTGATTGAATGGATCGCCGGGGAGCAAATTGAACATTCGTTAACTTAACGGCATTGACTGACCAGTATCAAGTGACCGGCAACCAGCAACGAGCGACCCGCATAATGAAAATGATAAAATACATAACTGTTTTGATGCTCTCCTTGATATGTACGGTCCTCTCGTGCCCTGTTTCCTGGGCTGCTCAGCTCAGCGCAACAGCCGTTGTGGAGCGGACGGATCTGTTTGTGGGAGAAGCCTTTATTTTTCAGATCCAGGTTTCCGGAAGCGAAAGCCCTGAAAAACCGGTCATGTCCCATCTTACTGATTTCACTGTTGAATTCAGGGGTGGACAGCAGAACAGCAGCAGATCCATTTCCATTGTAAACGGAAAGATAACGCAGAACGTCCGAGAGGGGTACTTTTTTTCGTATCAGCTGACCCCGAAACGTGCGGGACGTCTCCAGATCCCTTCCATAACGGTTTCTGAAGGTGGACGTTCGACCCACACGAAACCTGTTGTTATCAACGCCCGAAAGCCTGCGGAGACCGATGATTTCAAACTGAGGCTTAAACTGTCCAGAAATCATTGTTATGTTGGAGAGCCCGTCACCCTTACGGTGACCTGGTATATCGGAAAGGATGTAAAGACCTTCAATTTTGCGCTGCCGCTGCTCAATGATGATACTTTTCATTTTGCCGATCCTGAAGTGGATATGCAATCGGGTAAGAAATTGTACCGTATCCGTCTCGGAGATGATGAGGCCATCGGCGAAAAGGGCCGCGGCCGGATTGGTGACAAAGATTATGCAACCATTACATTCAAGAAAATCCTGATTCCAACGCGGTCTGGAAATGTCGCAATCAAGCCTGCTACCGTTACCTGCAGCGCCCTTGTTGGATATGAAAAGCGACGAAGCACGTTTCAAGATGATTTCTTCTCTGATTTTTTCAACGATGATTTTTTTGGCAGGAGCCGGAGGGGGGTTTACAGGACAGTCGCCGTCCCTTCGAATCCTTTATCCCTGAGGGTCTCTGATCTTCCGGCAGAGGGCCGGCCGGACAATTTTGCGGGCCACGTGGGAAAATACAGAATCGAGGCCCACGCAACGCCCACGGAGGTGAGTGTGGGTGATCCGATCACTTTGACATTATCCTTAAGCGGGCCTGAATATCCTGAGCATGTGAAATTGCCCCGGCTGAGTCAACAACCAGGACTTGCCAGGGATTTCAAGATCCCCAAAGAAAGGGCCACGGCAGAGGTTTCAGGTAAATCCAAAATTTTTACTCAGACCATTCGGGCGATCAAGCAAGGCGTAAAAGAAATCCCGTCAATTGAGCTTTCTTATTTTGATACACAAACCAAAACCTATCGCGTGGCGCGCACAGAGCCGATTCCCTTAATTGTCAAAGAGACAAGGGTCGTGACCATGTTCGATGCAGAGGGTATTGCAGAACAGGTTCCACTGGGCAGTGAAATCGAGACCTGGCGAAAGGGCATTGCCTTTAACTACGAGGACATGAGCGTCATAGAACACCAACGTTCCGGACCGCTTTCATGGTTTCGATCGCCTCTGTGGATGTGTTTGGTTCTGGGTACACCGGTCTTTTATTTTTTCCTGTTCACAGGGGCAGGCATTGTGCGCCGGAGGAACAAAGATCCCATGAAGGCACGGGCAAGAAAGGCATTCGGCACCCTGACAAAGTCGCTAAAAGAGGCACGTGGATCTTCTTCAGTGGACAATACGTGTAATATGGTTCAGGATGCCTTCCGTCAATACCTGGGAGACAAACTGTGTATGCCCAAAGGCGCCTTGACGTTCAATGATGTAAGCGACACTTTGGCGGTCAGGGGCGTTGATCTGGGGACCCTTGACCGGCTCAAAGCGCTTTTTGAAACATGTGAAGCCGGCAGTTACGCCGGAAATGCAGGCATCTCAGATGCTGCCTCTCTGGCAGAGCAGGGGGTCCAGCTGTCAAAGGATCTTGAGAAGAAGTTAAAAT
>JAFDJF010000819.1 GCA_019307645.1 Deltaproteobacteria bacterium | reverse complement strand
ATCCGTACGGATGCTGCTGCAGTAGACCGTCAATGGGAGGAGCGATGGATTAGAGATATGGGATATACGCAGTTTATTCCAGAGGCGATTACCGGGCTGCTCGAAAAATATAAACTGGAGATCGCGGATTTTGCAAAAGTGATTTATGCCTGCAATAACCGTGGCGGACGCAAAAAGATCAATGGCAAACTGGGCATTTCCCCTGAAGCGGAACAGAGTAATTTTCAGGCTGAAATAGGGGACTCGGGAACGTCCATGCCGCTTGTCATGCTCGCCCAGGCCCTTGAGGATGCAAAGCCGGGGGATAAAATTCTTGTTGTAAGCTTCGGCAGCGGGGCCGATGCCCTTTACTTTGAAGTCACGGAACAGATAAAAAACAAGGCAAAAAATAACGGCATATCCGGGTGCCTGGCAAACAGGGCGGATCTGGATCAATATACAAAATACCTTGTCTGGCGTGATCTTTTGACCGCGGATATAGGCATGCGCAACGAGGTGCCGGATTACTCCGCCCTTTCAGTATTATGGCGAAGAAGAAAAGAGGTCCTTGGTCTCTGGGGAACAAAATGCACCAATTGCGGTACCCCCCAATACCCGCCCCAGAGAATCTGTGCCAATCCCGAGTGCGGTGCCGTAGATAAAATGGAACCCTATCCTTTTGCAGACAAAATCGCTCATATTGTCAGTTTTACGGGAGACATGTTGGTCGCCGGTCTCAACCCACCGGCTATAACCGGGCGGATTCAATTCGAGGATGGAGGCAGACACATGTGTGATTTCACGGATTGCAGTGTGGAGGCGCTTTCTGCCGGAGATGCCGTGAGAATGACTTTTCGAAAAAAATATAATGATAAGGTGAGAGATATTATCGGATACTACTGGAAAGCTGTTCCTGTAAAGGAGGTGGGATAAAATGGTGGGAATCGGGTGCCGAGGACCTGGCGGTCGAGGCGCTGGTTGAATGCCTGGACGATGCCGGTATCGAGAAAAATGAGATACAGGCGGTCTACTGGGGGTCTTGCTATGCTGATGTGGGTATCGGAAGGGCCGGGGTCTATGCCAGCGAAGCGCTGAAGTTTCAGCACATTCCGGTTACACGGGTGGAAAACTTCTGTGCCACGGCAACGGAAGCGCTCCGGGCTGCCAGTTACGCAGTGGCCTGTGGTGCGTATGACATTGTTTTGGCTTTAGGTGTTGAAAAACTTAAGGATACCGGTTTCGGGGGGTTGCCCACCTCAGGAGGCGGTCCTTTTTCCATGATTGGTGGTTACAGTGGATCTGGCCCGGCTGCGTTTGCACAGCTGGCCCCTCCTTACGCCAGAAAACACGGCATTGAGATGGACAAGATCAAGGATGCCATGGCGCATATTACTGTTAAAAGCCATGCAAACGGCTCCATGAATCCCAGAGCCCACTTGCGTTTTCCATTGACTCACGAACAAGTTAAAAATGCGCCCATTATTGCCCATCCCCTGGGGCTTTATGATTGCTGTGGTGTGAGCGATGGGGGTGCCGCAGCCATTGTGACCACCCCTGAAATCGCAAAGAGCCTGAAGCCTAATCAGGATATTGTGAAAATCAAATCCATCCAGATATCTGTGGCTTCAGGAGAGGAAACGATCTTCAACACATGGGATGGCGCAAATTTAATGACAGCACAAACGGCTGCTGCGAACGCCTATAAAGAAGCGGGGATTAAGAACCCGAGAGAAGAGATCAGCATGATGGAAGTTCATGACTGCTTCTCCATTACAGAGATGGTCATCATGGAAGATCTTTTTATTTCACCCATGGGAGGTGCCTACGAAGATATCATGAGTGGTTTTTATGATCTTGACGGCAAGATCCCCTGCCAGGTGGATGGCGGATTGAAATGCTTTGGTCATCCTATCGGCGCATCCGGTTTGCGTATGACCTATGCCGTGTATGAGCAGCTTCTTGACAGAGTGCCTGAGGAGCGGAAGGTGAAAAATATGCGGTTGGGACTGACCCATAACCTGGGCGGGGAGCCGGCAAAAGGTGTTGTTTCCGTTGGAATTTTTGGGAAAGACTAAGCTTTTTTTTGTTAAATGTTGTCTTGGGCCTCTGAAATGTTCAGGGCGCCCAAGGCGGTTATCTAATTATTTCGCAATAAGTATCATCTCCCTCGCTATATAGTGTCTGGACGAAAACTAGGATTTTTAGTCAAGGTCAAGGAAG
>JAFDJF010000355.1 GCA_019307645.1 Deltaproteobacteria bacterium | reverse complement strand
GCAGTCTTCAGGACACAGGACCAGCGCCGTACGTGTGGGGAGGTAGAGGCTGAGTAGATTTCGATTGTGGTCTCTTGATCTATCGCACAAAGTTAAGTGGTTTTGATCTTTGTTCAAACGCCCATGTCCTCCGTATTCCGGGGCATCGCTGTCCACAATCATTTTGTATTTCCCGGGCGGGGCTTCAAAGCAATAATCGGAATGGGAGCAGGAAGGATGGAAATTGAAGGCAAACACCAGGCCTCCCCGTTCAAATACGATTACTTTGTCGTCTGAATGCTCAAATAAAAGGCGGGGTCCCGGAGATTCAAGAAGCCTGAAACGCCTGGCCAACATGATCATGTCGCGGTCAAAATGAGCAAGAAGGCCATACTTCAGATCAGGATCATCAACAAGGTGCCACTGGCGCCGCGCATATTTATATGACCAGCCATTGCCTTCACGGGGGAAATCAATCCACTCGGGATGTCCGAATTCATTTCCCATGAAGTTGATATAACCGTTACCAGCCGTGGCAAGTGTGACCAGACGGATGAGCTTGTGGAGGGCAATTCCCCTGTCGACCCGGATATTCTCATCTTCTATGCGCATGCTATGGTACATGTCCGAATCAATGAGCCGGAATATGAGCGTCTTGTCGCCCACCAGCGCCTGGTCATGAGACTCAGCATACCCGATGGTCTTTTCATCCGCTCTCCGGTTGGTCAACTCGAACCACAGGTGCTTCATTGGCCAGTCATCATCCCGTGTTTCCTTGACAAGCCGTATCCAGTAATCAGGCACCCCCATGGCCATGCGATAGTCAAAACCAATGCCGCCTTTTGAGCCGGTGGCTGCCAGTCCGGGCATGCCGCTGATGTCCTCGGCAATGGTAACCGCATCGTAACGTACCTCATGGATAAGTTTGTTTGCCAGGGCCAGATAGGTGAGTGCGTCTTCATCCACATTGTCATCAAAGTAGTGGTCATATGATGTAAACGCTTTTTCCAGCCCGTGGTCCAGATAGAGCATGCTGGTAACACCATCAAAACGGAAGCCGTCAAAACGGTATTCGTCGAGCCAGAAACGGCAGTTGGACAAAAGAAAGTGGAGAACCTGGTGTTTGCCGTAGTCAAAGCATCGGGAATCCCAGGCCCAGTGCATTCCGCGCGGTCCGCCGTGGAAGTACTGGTGAAGCGTGCCGTCAAAACGGCTTAGTCCCTCAACTTCATTTGACACAGCGTGTGAGTGCACCAGATCCATGATTACCGTGAGTCCGGCTGAGTGGGCCGAGTCTATCAATTCCTTTAGATCTTCAGGTGCTCCGAACCGTGAAGATGCGGCAAAGAAGCTCGAAACATGGTACCCGAAAGATCCGTAATAGGGATGCTCCGGGATCGCCATCAGTTGGAGCGTATTGTACCCGGAATTGACAATTCGCGGAAGAATCTTTTCCGTGAACTCCCGATAAGTTCCAATTTTCTCCTCTTCCTGCGCCATTCCCACATGGGCTTCGTAGACAAAAGGCGGGGCTGACGGACGGCGAAAATCACGACATTGCCATTTATATGGATCAGACGGCAACCACACCTGCGAATTGTAAATCAAAGTCTCACGATCCTGTACAACCCGTCTCGAATAGGCCGGGATACGATCTCCTTCCCCACCCTTCCAGTGGATACGAAGCCGGTAAAGTTCGCCATGCGTCAAGGACTTTTCAGGCAGACGGATTTCCCAAACGCCCTCATTATTTATACGTTCAAGGGCAAATGTCTTTTTTTCCTTCCACTGGCTCATATCGCCAACCAGATAAATTGCAGTGGCATTTGGCGCCCATTCCCTGAAGACCCATTCGCCCTTACGGAAATGCAGGCCGAAGTATTCATGACCGGAGGCAAAATCTGCCAGACTGATTTTTCCCCTGGTGAGTTTTTTCTCCCATTTGGCGATGCCTTCAATACGCCGTTTAAGGTCTCCCTCATAAGGCCGCAGGTATGGATCCCCTTCCAGAAGAATCTCTAAAGGTTCACGGTACACCGGGTTCGTTTCTGCGGTTTGAGCAGGATTATGGGATTTTTTGAGGGTGGGCATGATATTGGGTGCTGGATGCTGGTTACTGGTCACTGGTTGCTGGGTACTGATCACTGGTTACTGATCACTGGTCACTTAATGCCGTTAAATTAACGATTCTCAATAAGCGCAAGTATCCGGGATTGCTACTATGCAGGGAATATTTTAAACCGCAGAATATCGAATAAAGAATGACGAAGTATGGAATCGCTTCGCTCTATTTCTTTTATATAATTGATAAAAACTCCGTCCTTCGTCATTCGAAATTCTTGCCCATAGGTCACGTCTTTAGCGTGATTCGATATTCGATATTCGGTTTTACTTAAGCCTGATTTAATGAATAGCCAGGGTAACAAATTGAACACTCGTTAACTTTAACTGCATTGACTGTTCACTATTACTGGTTGTCGTTATCTCTGTGTATTATTAATGAGAGGACGCCTGAGCATTTTTTCGTAGAGATCAATGTAATGACGCGCAGTGACCGAGTGGTTGAAAGTCTCTGCGCTCTCGGCCATGATCCGTTTAATCTGCTGCTCCCTTATCTTTCTGGGACGCCTGTAAAAAAGCATGGCCTGATCGATTGCCCAGAACAAACCTCTGGAATCATAAATTTCGAAAAGGAAACCATTGCCTCTATTTCTGTTTACATCCAGATTTTCAATGGTGTCGTGAAGCCCTCCTGTGTCATGCGCAATCGGAAGCGCGCCGTATATGGGACCTATCATCTGGGGGAGACCACAGGGTTCATACAGCGAAGGCATCAGCACAAAATCTGCAGCGCCATAGGCCAACCGGGCCAGTCTTTCGTCAAAAGAGCAAACAGCCACTCTATCAAAAAACTTATGAAACCTCACAATGTCATAAAAAGTATTCTGAAATTCTCCGTTTGCCACAAAGACGATTTGCAGTTTCTGCGCCCAGTATTTGGATACAACATCGTACAGAATCTCCGCCAGCAGCTGACACCCCTTTTGGACCGTGTCGAGCCGTGAGGGCCAGAAAAGCAGAGGGGCACTGACATCCCTTATCAATCCCAAGGTCTCCTGCAGGAAACGTTTATTTTTCTTTTTTCCATTAACATGATCTTCGGGACTGTACTTGCAAGCCAGCGCATCGTCTTTTCTCGCATTATAGGAAGGATCAGGGGCATTAAGAATACCCACGGCGCATCCGGCCTCAGCCTTGCTGGTCAATTCCCTTCTCATGTGCTCCTCGACAAACGCGTGTCGGCCTTCTACAATCTCCTCCAAAAACGTCGGGCTTACGGTATTGACAAAGTGGGCTGCAAAAATGCCACTTGCGAGAAAGTCCACCGGATCAGATTCCCGGGCATTTTCATAGCCGGAAGGCATGTGCTCGAAAAAAAGATGTCGCCAGAATAACGCGGCATCAATTCCTCTGTCCTCGATATAGGACAGATAGGTTTTTACGGTATGGATGTTATGGACGGTAAGGAGACAGGGGATGTTCAATTGCCTTGCCATGGCAGGGATCAGACATGTCATCCAATCGTTGCAGTGGATAAGATCCGGCTTCACACGGGGAACGATATTATTGATCACCTCTCGCTGAAAGGCAAGGGCAATTTTTGCGTTTTCAGTCCCGTAATTTGAGTAGACACAACGCAGATAATAAAAGGCCCTGTCTTCAGCAAGGTGGATTCTTTCTTCAGGGATCCTACGCCTGATAGCCTTTAACCCCTCTAAAAGGGTGGGTGTAAAACGAGAACCGAAGATAGCCCGATAATCAGGCAAGGCCACATGAACATCAGCGCCCTGTTTAAACAACGCGCTGATCAGTGCGGATGAGACATCTGCAAGACCTCCCGCCTTGGCGCAGAAGCCATTTGAACTGGAACCCATTCCTGCCGGCAGGTAAGCAACTTCCGGGGTCACAATAAGAATGCGGGGGTTGTATGGAGGTTCACTCGTGGTCATGGGTTCCTTGAGACCTTTGAAAAACGCTCCCTTTTGCACCAACTCGGCGTCAGACTCAAATTTTAATCCTCGAAATACTCAATGTATTCCTGCGGTTAAAATTTGAGTCTTTCTTGATTTG
>JAFDJF010000354.1 GCA_019307645.1 Deltaproteobacteria bacterium | reverse complement strand
TCTGTTGACATTTTTGTATGTTTCGTTTCAACAAAATTCAGATCATTCATGATATTTCTTAAGCGATGGGTTGTATTTTCTTCACTCTTTGGAAAGACGCCGATCCCGGCCTCCCTGAAGTTAACGATGTGAAGGAGAGGCTGGCTGGGTTGAAGTAGAAATGAATATCACATCCGATTTATAGAAATTACACCTTCTGGTCTTCAAAACCAGTATGGGGCCGTAAGAAGCCCTGGGTGGGTTCAACTCCCACACCTTCCCGCCAGCCTGTTTTCCCCTGGTGTGGAGGAGAGTTGTTGCTGCTTTTGTCTTTTTCGTTGATTCAGTTTTAATACCTTAATTTCAGCATATTTCAATCGAATTTGGCACGTATTTGTCACGTGGGGACAAGTCTAATCGCTGGCTTCTATAGACGCGCTGGACTCAAAATCCAATTCACTTTACGGTGAGTGTGGGTTCGACTCCCTCCTAGGTTTCAATTGTCAAGCAGGAGCTTCTTACAATTGACCTTTCCGTTTTGTATGTGATATGTTTTTTCTAAAGATCAAAATGGGTGAAATTGGGGAAATTGAAGAGGATACTGTAACTTGGTGTGGCGCTTAAACCAATGGAGGCTGAGGAAATAGCCAACCAAATGAGCCGAAATTGATTTGAAACACTAAAGAAGTTGACCAATTCTTGACCCAATCTTGACCCAAGGTGGGTAGAATCTCCTCTTTTGAGGTGTTAATCTGGTTGATGGGAGACTGAATGCGGAATTTTTTGGTTCGCCGTCCGGCCTGGCTGAGTTTTCTCTCGAGTCCCAGTCAGAGACT
This sequence comes from Deltaproteobacteria bacterium, assembly GCA_019307645.1. The sequence continues at coordinate 3,300 of JAFDJF010000354.1, read as the reverse complement.
TGTGGGAGTCTTTTTGATATTCATTTTGCTTCCAGGCACGTTTTTTGGTGTTTTTGCGCTGAGGGTTTTACGACAGGAGAGGCAGCTTGTAAGGCAGCGCACACACGAACGTCTGGAAAGAATAGCAAAAGAGATCGGCCGCAACCTGGATTCAGAGTTCCAGCGGTGGGAAGAGACTGTCCGGCTGGCCGTAAGAGAGGGGACGTTGGATACGAGTTTTTTTCCTGAAATCATCCAACAGGCCCTTGAACAACCAGGCTGCGGCGTTCTTTTGTCATTGTCCGAAGAAGGCCTCGAAACTTTCCCTGCCGGTGCTTTACTATATGTGCTCCCGAGTGTGCCGGCACCACAAACTCTGTCAAATCGACTTCCGGTCAATTTTGTCGAGGCGGAGTCGCTGGAAATTGAGCAGAAAGATTATAAGAGAGCCATTCTTGCGTACCGGAGCCTTTTGGCTTCGGCCGATACCAAGTTGCGCCCATTGATGCTGCAGCGCTTGGCCCGGACACTTCGCAAGGATGATAGGCTTGATGAAGCTGCCGATGCTTACCGGGATCTCCGAGAACTGGATACTCTTTGGATCGGAGGATTGCCGTCGGATCTTATCGCCCAGTCCGAACTCTGTTCCCTAGCCGCTGAGCGTGGCGATATGATTGAACTGGCAGCCATGGCCTTTGCTTTGTATCGCGATCTTGCGGGAGGAAAGTGGCTTCTCGATAAGCCACGTTATTTATACTATTCGGAGTGCTGTCGTTCTTGGTGCCGGGAAAGCCAGGTTGAGGTTGGTGATTTCAACCAGATCCAAACGATGGAGGAGCGCAAGCTTGCTCTTTCCCGCGCAGCCGAGGAACTCTTGAATGAGCCAAGGAGGATTCTTACTGGTAAAACCGATACACACCTCGCTTTCTGGCATTCAAATCAGTTCACAGAGGTTGTCCTTTCCGAAAGCTTCCTGAGATTGCATTGGTGGCCCCGGATTATATCAGCTAAAGGGGAGGATATTGATGCTGCTTTATACTCAACTGATGGGTATGCTCTTTTCGGATCACCTCCCATGGAGATACCGTCTTTTGCCATGATGCACGACATCAGGATTGATGAAATGCCGTGGCTTATTCAGGTCTGGTCCAGTAATCCTGCTGCGATTTATGCGGATATGAGGCAGAGGCAGAATCTTTCCTTGGTGATTCTGGTTTTTGTAACGGCGCTTCTAGTCTTTGGAAGCTATATCACTGTGCGTATTGTGAGACGGGAACTCGAGATCTCCAGGATGCGAGCGGACTTTGTCTCTACTGTCTCACACGAATTCCGCTCTCCATTGACGGGAATCCGGCATTTGGGCGAGATGCTGCTCGACGGGCGTGTAATCGACAGGAAGAAGCAGCATCATTATTTCAAGATGATTGTTCAGGAGAGCGACAGACTGACCCGTCTTGTGGAGAACATCCTCGATTTTTCCCGTATTGAAGAAGGCCGAAAGGAATACCGGATTGAACCATTGAACACTTCCCGATGGCTACGACGGTTGGTTGCAGATTTTGAGACGGAAATCACGGCTGATGGAGTATCGATCGAAACGGATATTTCCGAAGGACTTCCCACGATCTCGGCCGATGGCGAGGCGCTGGGATCCGCGGTACACAACCTGCTTGACAATGCGGTGAAGTATTCTCCCGGTGTGAAAGTGGTCTGGCTTGCCTCGGAAGCTGCAGACGGTGAAGTCAAGATTACAGTCCGGGACAGGGGAGTCGGGATTTCCGAACATGACCGGAAGCACATCTTCGATCGGTTCTATCGAGCCGACGGCGAGATCTCAAAGCGGGTCAAGGGGGCCGGACTTGGTCTCAACCTTGTCCGGCACATTGTAACGGTCCATGGCGGCAAGGTGGAATGTGAAAGCCGGATAGGTGAGGGCTCCACGTTTTCTATCCGTCTTCCAGTTGTGTCGATTACAGGAGGAGGTTGATATGAATGAGCATATCCTTGTTGTTGAGGACGAGCAGACGATCGCGACGGGCCTTCGAGACGACCTGGAATTGGAGGGGTTTACTGTAGATGTCGTCGATGATGGCAAGGTCGCGCTTCGGCGAATCCTTGAGGGAGAATTCGACCTCATCCTGCTCGATGTGATGCTGCCGGGCTTGGATGGTTTCGACGTCTGCCGTGAGGTGCGTTTGAAGGGAAATCAAACACCAATCATTATGCTTACGGCGAAAGGACAGGAAGTGGATAGAGTCGTGGGACTTGAGCTGGGTGCTGACGATTATGTTACCAAACCATTCAGCAGGCGGGAACTCCTTGCCCGCATCAAGGCTGTACTGCGCCGTGGTCGAAAACATGCAAAAACCGGTGGAATAATTCGCTTTGCCGACATCACCGTTGATTTCGACCGGTTTGAGGTCTTGCGGCGGGGCGAAAAGATCGACCTGACTGCCATGGAGTTCAAGCTGCTGCGGATCTTCCTGGAGCACCGCGGGAAGGTCCTGACGATCGACGAGCTGATGCAGGAGGCCTGGGGTTGCGATGCCGTCCTGACGGATCGGGTGATCTACACACATGTCAATAACCTCCGCAACAAGCTGGAAGAGGATCCTCGGAATCCTCGATTTCTGATCGGCGTGCGAGGAGTCGGCTACCGTTTCGATGGGTAGAGGTGTTCAAGTTGGAGCGGTGACCTTGACCGAAACTTGAACAAGACTTGACCCGAGCTTGGAGCAAAGGAAATGTCCATTCCTTATTATGTCTTTGAAATCGGTAGGTACAAAATGAAAAAATCAAGCTCTTTTTTAGTAATCATTATTACAGTAACTTTAGTACTGATGCCGGCTGATTTAGCGGCACAGAGATCCCAGTCCGCAGACGTTCTGCTTGGTGCTGCGCTTCATCAGGAAGAGGTGGAGGGAGACTACGAGGCGGCAATCGAGACCTACAAGAAGCTGCTCGCCGAGTATCCGGACAATCTTCCCTTGGCGGCCCAGGCTCAGCTCCGCATCGGAGTGTGTTATGAAAGACTGGGAATTAATAAAATCAAACTGGCTCAGGAGGCCTTCCAGAAGGTTGTAGATAACTATCCAATGCAACCTGAAGAATTCAAGATTGCAAGAGAAAAACTATCCCGTATGTCAAAAGCTCAGTCTGTTTTAGAAAAAGATGTAAAAAATAATAAAGTAGCAGAAGTTACTCCTAAATCAATGACCTTGCAAAAAGTATTGTTAGATCCGGTTACTGTTGGCTTCGCCACGGTGTCTCCAAATGGAAAGTTTCTTACATATTCGGGTGAAAACGATAATCTGGCAATTC
>JAFDJF010000353.1 GCA_019307645.1 Deltaproteobacteria bacterium | reverse complement strand
CGATGATTTTCGCAGGATGTCAGGTCTTGAACTCTCCGAAACAAGAACAGATATCCTCGCAGTCATGTATTTGAAGGATACATCTGATATTAATTCTATTTTTGACGATTTTTTGGAAATGCACCGTATCGTCAGACTTGAGGAAACGTCGTTGTTTGAAAAGCTTGATGTGCAGGCCCTGTTTGACGAGAGCGCTGTAGATGCTATTATTACACAGGCTATCGAGACAGATCAGAAGGTCGGCCCTTTGGTAGAAAATCTGGGAAAAAGGCTTGAATATGGTCTCAACCTTGTAAAGGACCGATCCGGAATTGAAAATTTCATCATTACGGATGAGGCTGTTATGGATTTGGAGGGTTTCATCGACAACCTCATCAAGAAGATGTCCCGCCAGGAATCCCTGCCTGATGCTGTTGATGTTTAGGCCGATGAGTGAATAAGTGTCCATCCGGAAATGGCTATTTTGTCCAATCTCTGCGTCGGATTCGGATTTTAATCCTCGAAATATTGCAATATATTCCTCCGGGTAAAATCCTCATCCTCCTTGACCTTGAACAAAATATCTCATTTCTGGATGGGCACTACTAAGAAACGAATTTTGGCTATTTTTTGGCAGCGATGCTATACGTCACGGCGTTGAGCAACTTGCTGCAAAATGGAGATACAAAAAAGATATGATTGGAATTTCAAAGCTTTATTGCGGAACGGTAGAACCATCGGATGCCCTTCGTTACGGCCGGCATTCAAAAGAACTGCCGTCCGAGCTGCTACAGTTTTCAATAGACAAAAAACCGGTAGTGGTGTGGAATGTCACGCGGGCATGTAATTTGAACTGCATTCATTGTTATGCCCGTGCTGTGGAGCGCACCTGCGATAAAGAGCTAACTTATGACCAGGGGATCGCCCTCATCGATGACCTGGCCGAATTCGGTGTGCCGGTTATCCTCTTTTCCGGCGGCGAGCCTCTCATGCGTCGTGATCTGGTCGATCTTGCGAGTTATGCCGTAAAAAAAGGTATGAGGGCCGTCATTTCAACAAACGGGACCTTGATTACCCCGAAGAAGGCCGAAGAGTTGAAACAAATCGGCCTGTCGTATGTCGGGGTCAGTTTGGACGGGATGGCGGAAATCAATGATCGCTTCCGCGGCAAGAAAGGCGCCTTTAAGGAAGCGCTGGCAGGCATAAAGAATTGCCGGCAGGCGGGGCTCAAGGTGGGGCTTCGGTTTACCATCAACCGTATGAATATCGATGAGATCCCCTACATTTTTGATCTGTTGGAAGAAAACAGGATTCCGCGGGTGTGTTTCTACCACCTGGTCTATGCAGGGCGCGGATCAGACCTGGTGGATCAGGCGCTGGAGCATGATGAAACCAGGAAAGCGGTCGATCTGATCATAGACAGGACAAGGGATCTGCACGACAGAGGAATGCCTGCAGAGGTCTTGACAGTGGACAATCACGCGGACGGGCCCTATGTCTACCTTCGAATGCTGGAAGAGAAGAATCCGCGGGCCGATGATGTGCTCCGGCTTCTCAAGATGAACGAAGGGAACAATTCGGGCAGGGGAATCGGGTGCATCAGTTGGGACGGTGCCGTACATGCGGACCAGTTCTGGCGGCATTACAGTTTCGGCAATGTGCTTGAAAGACCATTCAGTGAGATCTGGAACGATCTTTCCAACCCCCTGATGGCAAAACTCAAAGACAAGAAGAAGCATGTAAAAGGCCGTTGCGCCCAATGTCGATGGCTGGATATATGTGCCGGCAATTTCAGGGTCAGGGCAGAGGCTGTGACGGATGACCTCTGGTCTGCTGATCCTGCCTGTTATCTGACAGATGAGGAAATTGCAGGAGAAGGCCCTTAATTTTAGATTTTAGATTTTGGATTTTGGATTGACGATTGACAATTGATGCCCCAGTGAAATAGCTGTGGCCATTGTGAAACAGGCTTCGCATTTCACTTGGTAAACATTTCACGGAGTAACATTGTTGAGATGTGGTAACCCGGACAAAGGAAGGTGGAACAATGATCATACGACCACGCAGGCTCAGGAGGACCGCTGGAATCAGGGACATGGTACGGGAGACCTCCCTTTCAGTAAAAGATCTCATTTCGCCGCTTTTTGTGAAACCCGGCAAGGATCAAAAGACTCCGATTTCTTCCATGCCTGACCAGTACCAGTTTTCAGTGGACACCATGGTCAAAGAGGCCGAGGAGCTGTGGGCACTCGGCATTCCTGCTGTTATCCTTTTTGGACTGCCTGATAGAAAAGATTCAGTCGGGAGCAGGTCCTGGGCCGAAGACGGCGTTGTGCAGACGGCGGTTTCCGCCCTCAAGGATCGGTTGCCGGAAATGACGGTGATCACGGATGTCTGCCTTTGTGAATACACCGACCACGGGCACTGCGGGGTGATTAAAAACGGTGATGTGGATAATGATGCCACATTGGAGTTGCTTGCCCGTCAGTCAGTATCCCACGCCAGGGCCGGCGCTGATTTTGTCGCACCTTCCGACATGATGGACGGTCGTGTGGCCGCCATTAGAACGGCCCTGGATGAGGAGGGCTTCCAGGATGCGGGTATTATGTCCTACAGTGTGAAATATGGCTCTGCTTTTTATGGCCCTTTTCGAGATGCTGCTGAATCAACGCCCCGGTTTGGAGATCGTTCCAGCTATCAGATGGATCCCGCCAATGCGATCGAAGCAGTGAAAGAGGCTGAACTGGACATTGAGGAAGGAGCTGACATCATTATGGTTAAGCCTGCCATGTCTTATCTGGATATTGTCAGGCGGGTTTGTGAAATAAGCCTGATTCCGGTGGCCGCCTACAATGTGAGCGGCGAATACTCGATGGTAAAAGCGGCTGAGATGAAGGGATGGATAGACGGGACACGGGTTATGATGGAGATACTTACGTCCATAAAAAGGGCGGGAGCGGATCTGATCCTGACCTACTTTGCCAAGGAGGCTGCACGTCAGCTGTGAAGAAAAGGCTATGACAGACGGAAAACACCCATCGCAGAAAAACCAGCTAAGGCTTGTGGCCTGGGAGGTCACAAGAAGATGCAACCTGAATTGTGTCCACTGCAGGGCCGCTTCCGAACGCGGCCCCTACCCGGGAGAATTTGACACGGCAAAATGCATTGATATCCTGACCCAGATCAGTTCTGTGGGAACCCCTATAGTCATCCTGACCGGAGGGGAGCCCCTTTTGAGAGAAGACATCTTTGAACTGGCAGCGTACGGCACCCGGGCGGGACTTCGCATGGTCATGGCCACAAACGGATCGCTCCTTTCCCCGGATATCATTGAAAAGATAAAATCAGCCGGAATAATGAGAGTAAGCGTTTCCGTTGATGGCGCTGATGAACAACAGCATGATCGGTTTCGAATGGTCGACGGCGCCTTCAGCAGGTCCATGGAGGGGATTCGTTTACTCAAGAACGCCGATGTTGAATTTCAGATCAATACCACTGTGACTCAGCACAATGTGGATAATATCAAGGATATTCTGGACATGAGTGTGCGTCTTGGTGCGGCGGCGCATCATCTGTTCCTTTTGGTCCCCACAGGTCGTGCCAGAGAAATGGTTAACCAGGAGATAGATGCGGCTGAATACGAAAAATTGCTGCGTTGGTTTTATCATATGAGGGACAAGGTCCCGCTTCATCTTAAGGCCACGTTCGCTCCTCATTATTACAGAATATTGCGTCAGGAGGCCCGCGCAAAAGGGGAAAAAGTGGATTTTGAGACCTACGGTCTTGATGCAATGACACGGGGCTGTCTAGGTGGGACAGCTTTCTGCTTTATTTCTTACGATGGTATTGTTCAACCCTGCGGGTACCTGGAACTGAACTGCGGGGATCTGAAACATTCCACCTTTGGATCGATCTGGTCGGGTTCCAAAGAGTTTAATCAGCTCCGGGATTTTTCATCCTACAAAGGAAAATGCGGCAAATGCGAGTATCTCAGGTTCTGCGGGGGATGCAGGGCCAGGGCGTTTGAATCCACCGGCGATTTTCTGGCTGAAGAGCCATTGTGTGCCTATCAACCGTCAGTGAGCAGTGTCCAGTAATCAGTAACCAGAAACCAGAAAAAGGGGTTAGCTTCCCAGC
>JAFDJF010000352.1 GCA_019307645.1 Deltaproteobacteria bacterium | reverse complement strand
ATTTTTAAGTCATTATAACAAATCCCCCCCGGCCCCCCTTTACCAAAGGGGGGAGAACTGCACGCTTAATTTAACGGCATTGACTGGACAATCCCTAAATTCTTTGTTTCCAATTCAATGCAGCGCAGTTCCCAATCTGAAGATCGGGAGGATTACGGCGGAAACGATCACGCCCACCATACCCCCCAAAACGATCAGGGCGGCGGGTTCAATCATCGAAGAGAGCGTTTTGAGCGCCCCATCCACCTCGTTATCATAGAATCTGGCCAGGCGCTGCATCACCCTGGGCAGATCCCCGGCTTCCTCTCCGGTGCCCACCATTTCCTTGACTGACGCCAGGATATATGGGTTGTCAGCAAAAGGCTGGGAAAATCTTCCGCCCTGCTTTACGTGCTCCGTAATCTGGTCTATGAACTTCCTGAAAAAGTGATTTTTGATGGTGCCGCGGGTCACTGTCAGCGCGTCGAGGAGCGGCACCTTGCTTGCCATTAGGTTCCCCAGTGTTCGGAGCAGTTCACACGTATAAATCTTGTTGGATAACCCGGCTATAGGGGGAACACTGACAAAAAACCGGTCAATCAGGATCTTCCCCTGCCTGCTTTCCTTGAATAATTTTAGGCCTATAACAATCCCGGCAAACACCAGGATGTAGATCCACCAGTATTCCCGCAAAGAAGCACTCGTTGCCATCAGGAACCGGGTGGTAGGGGGCAATAGCTTCTCTTTGCCCGCAAAAAAGGCGGTAAACTTGGGTAAAACGCCAACCGTAATAAAAATAACGGCCAAAAACCCGATGCCACACAGGAATGCAGGGTATGTTAGGGCTGTTTTTATTTGCGTGATGAGCTGCTGACGCTTTTCCTGCATTTCAACGATCCGGTCCAGGATATCCTTTAAAAAACCTCCGGTTTCCCCGGCCTTGATCATACTGGTGAATACGTTATCGAAAACCCGGGGATGTCTTTTCATGGCATTGGAAAGGGGTTGCCCCTCTTCGATCACTTTGTGCATGTCCTGGATGACCTTTTTGAAGGCCGGGTTTTCGGTCTGATTGGCTATGGCCTTCAGCGAGTTATTCAGGGACGTGCCAATCTCCAGCATCAGAGAAAGCTGAGCGGTAAAAAATATCAGCTCGGCTGGTTTGACCGTCTTGCCAAAGCGGCGGAGGGTATCGCCCAACTTTGAAAAGGAAAAACTTGACAAAGCCTTAGCAGGCCGGGCAACAGAGCGTACATCCTTATTATCGAAAGTGATAGCCATAAAAAATTTCTCAGACGTTCAAAGGTCCCGGGTTCATGGTTCAGGGTTACCGTAACCGTTCATGGATTCCGGCCTTCGCCGGAATGACGAAGGAGGGTGTTGTTCAGCTTTTTACAGGACCATCAACCTTGAACCGCTGAACCCTTGAACCTTGAACCTAAAAATCCCTTACGTGTCCATGCTCGTTGCACGTCTCACCTCTTCCATGGTGGTGTCACCGTTCAGAACTTTTTCATACCCCAATTCTTTCAATCTCTTCTGACCATTTTTTGATAGATACTTCTGGATCATGTCGATACTCGGATTTTCCAGAATCAGGGATTGGAGCCCTTCGCTGATCTCCATCATTTCATGAATACCGGTCCGTCCCTTGAAACCGGAATCAAAACAGGCAGAGCATCCCTTGCCTTCGGATAACCGGAGCTTTTTGTCTTCTTCAATATTCAGTTCCTTCAGCACGCTCTTCGAGGCATAGTAATCTGTCTTACATTCCGGGCAAATCGTGCGCACCAGACGTTGTGCCAGACAGGCCAGCAGGGCGGAAGAGATGAGATAGGGCTCAACCCTCATCTCAAGCAACCGCGTGATGGCGCTGGGACTGTCATTGGTGTGAAGCGTTGAAAATACCAGATGTCCGGTCAGCGACGCCTGGATGGCAATCTCGGCTGTTTCACGATCTCGAATTTCGCCCACCAGGATGATATCCGGGTCCTGCCTGAGCGTATGTTTCAAATACTTGGAAAAACTGAGGCCGATGGCACTCATAACCTGGCTCTGATTGACGTTCTCCAGCTGGTATTCCACGGGATCTTCGATGGTGACAATATTTTTTTCACCGCTGTTGAGCATGTTTAACGCTGAATACAAGGTCGTGGTTTTACCGCTTCCAGTAGGTCCGCAGACCAGAACGAGGCCATAGGGCCTTCTGATGAGAGTTTTGAACCTGTCCAGCACAGCAGGATCAAAGCCCAGCTTGTTGATGTCCAGGACAACCTTACTCCTGTCCAGGATTCTCAAGACCACTTTTTCGCCGTAGATATTCGGCATGGACGAAAAACGAAGATCAATGAGGCGCCCCTCCGCATTGACCTGGATGCGACCGTCTTGAGGGATGCGTCTTTCTGAGATGTCGAGATTGGCCATAACCTTGAGCCGGGAAACCACTGCCGGGTGCATCTCTATTTTTGGATTCATGAGGTCATAGAGTACCCCGTCAATACGGATTCGAACCCGAAAGGTTTCTTTCTGAGGCTCTATGTGGATGTCGCTGGCCCCGTCCCGGATGCCCCGCAGCAAAATCATGTTGGTCATATTGATGACAGGGCTTCCTTCGGCCATTTCGGCAATTTCACTGATCTCCCTTTCCGTCCTGATTTCAACCACATCGATGCCGGACTCATCAATGCTGGCCATGACTTCATCGATGCTTACATTCTCCTGGTAGGCCTGATGGATGGCTTCCCTAATATCATCTGCTCGGCAGAGTACCGGCTGGACCTCAAGATTGGTCGTTTTCTGGACTTCATCGAACACGAAATAGGCATGCGGATCTGCGGTTGCCAGGGTGAGGATGTTGTTTACCCGAAACATGGGAACAACCTGATAATGAATGGCCTTTTCTTTCGGGAGGACATGGACGATTCGGGGATCTACCAACCCCTTGCGCAGCCAGACATGAGGGATACCGAGCTGTTCTCCAAGGATATTTATCAACTCCTCGTCCGAAATATGCTTTTCCTCGACAAGTATCTGGCCGAGAGGTTTGCTGATTTCCTTTTGTTTCAGCAGAAGGGTATTCAGTTGATCAGGCGTAATTTTGCCCTGTTCGACCAGGATTTCCCCGAGTTTCTTTCTTTTTGGAATAAAACTTGTTTTCATGGCCCGCCCGTCACCGCCTTGTGGATATCTTCATAAACATAAAGCGTATGAATCAGTCTTGTCGCAACCAGAATATCCTGGCAAACCGGGTTTAGCCCGGCGATTTTCAGAGCGCCCCCTTGCCTCCGCAACTCCTCATGAGTCTGGAGCAGAAGTTCCAGAGCAGCGCTGTCCAGAAAGGCTACGGCTTTGCAGTCCAGGATGATTTCAGTCTTTTGTTGTTTGATCTGCGCATCAATTCGGTCTTTGATTTCCTGGCAATTTTCGTGTGTGATCGACTTTCCCGGGTTCAGAAGCGTACGACCTCCGGCTTCCATGCTGCTCATTTTTGTAGGTTGATCGTGGTCCGAATTATTCTGCATGTCTTTTTTCCCCGACAACGCTCAGGTCTTCTTCATATATGTTCTTGAACACTTCAACGATATGAGGGTCCAGCTGACTTCCCGCGACCTCTTCAATGATGGACAAGGCCTTTTCCGGATCTCCGGCAGGTCGATATGCCCGGGAGGAATTGATGGCATCGAAGGTGTCGGCAACGGCAATGATCCGGGCGGCCAAAGGGATATCTTCACCTTTTAGACCGTGAGGATACCCGCGGCCGTCGTAGCGTTCATGGTGATGAATAATAGCGGAAAGTGAATCTGCCAACTGCACAACGGGCTTGAGGATATTCCCCCCTTTCGCAGGGTGGCCCTTGATGATTTCAAACTCGTCATCTGTCAGGCGGTCCGGTTTATTCAAGATGCTTTCGGGTATGCCGATTATCTGGCCGCCCACTTGAGTTCATTTGCCTCCTTATAATCCAGGTTTAACCGCCTGCCAATAAGCATGATGTCATTGGAAACCCGCTCTGAATGCCCGCTGGTATAGATATCCTTTGCTTCAATGGCAAAGACCAGGGATTTGACCATGTTTATGATGAACTGTTCTAAGTCCTCATACAGATCCGTATTGGCGATCACGACTGCAAGCTGCTCGGACATGGATGTGAGAAGTTTCAATTCTCCCTGCCGGAAAATTTCCTTCATATTGAATGAAACCAGACCCAGCCACCCGTAAAACACTCCGTTGTGTTGTACCCTTACCGTGAGGAAGCGATAGGGCTGTTCCGCCAGGTCCTGGTATTGCGGATTTTTCCGGGAGTCATTGACAATAAAGTAGTTTTCATCCAAAGAGGGCGCCTCCGCAGGGATCCTGTTGACAAGGCTGTCGACAAAACGCTTTTTTTCAGGAAATTTATTGGATATGCCGGTTTTAATAACCTGGGCATCGTATTGCGGGCGGTTTGGAAGCACGGCAAAGGCCATGTCCGCCCGCATGTTTTCCAGGAGTTTTTCAATCAGGTTTTTCAGCATGCTGCCGGAAAATCGCAGTGTCTTGATTTGTGTGGCAATCCGCGCGTATAAATTAAGATCCTCAAAACTCTGGTCCAACTCCTGGGCCATTTCTTCTATTTCTACCTGAGCAACTAAATTTTCTTCTACAAGGCCTGCGATATAGCCAAGAAAATTTTTCATTTCCTCTGCCAGAGAGGCGTTGGTACCCTCTTCATTTTTATTTCCGGATGGTTTGTCACCATGCGAGCCAATGGCAACAAGTGAACCGGCAAGTCCCTGCCCGTTTTTAATTGGCGTGCCGCATAGATAACCGTAGTCATCATAGGGGACATACTGAAAGTCTCCCCGATCCAGGATGCCGTTGGAAAGGAGCTTAAGTTCCTGGATCGGCAACTCCTTCAGCGGTACGTTTCCTGAAGAGAAGATCATTTCACCCTTCATGTCCCAGATCTGATAGTCTATTCGACTGATACGTGAAAGACTGGTAAGAAAGCCTTCGAATGGGCTAAAGTCTATCATCATTGATTTCCAAACAGTATTAATGGTTCGTTGTCAGGGATTCGTTGTCGCTGACAATTCCAAACTGATGTTATTGGCCTCCAAGGTATTTCTCGACATGTTCCATTATCTCAGCAGGGCTAAAGGGTTTTTCCAAAAATAAAGTGTCTTGCATTCTGTCTACCCATTCTCGATCTTCCGGAAGAATCCGGGCAGTTACCATGATGGTGAGGAAAGGACGTTCTTTCTTCAGTTCGTTCGTTTTTTCGCAAAGGGTTTTGCCGTCCATTACGGGCATATTGATGTCCGAGATAACCACGTCCGGCTGTTGCGTCTGAACAATATCAAAACCCTCTTGTCCGTTCTTGGCCGTTATCACCTGGTATCCTCGTTTTTTCAGTTTGATCTCAATCACACGCCTGATATGGGCCTCATCGTCGACGACCAGGATCTTCTTATTGTTATGCAAGGGTGTACTCCTCTTTAGGTATCTTTAGTGTAAAGTGGGTTCCTTTTCCCAGTTCACTTTGTACTTCAATCTCTCCGTCATGAAGTTGGACAATTTCTGCGGCAATGGCCAAACCCAATCCGGTGCCCTGTTGTTCGGCAACCTGCGGGTTCTTGGAACGATAGAACTTGTCAAAAATGTGAGCGAGATCCTCCTCAGACATGCCGTATCCGGTGTCAAGGACATCAAACAGGACCATGCTGTCCTGTTCCCTGAGAACAAATTCAATTTGTCCGCCTTCCGGCGTGTATTTTACAGCATTGCCTAAGATGTTGATGATTGATGCTTTCAGCTGATCCTTGTCTCCCATCAGCGCGGGAAAACTATCCGGCAGATTTCTTCCAATGGTAATATTTTTTTTCTGAGCCGTCCCTTCCACAGCCGCAATGCAATCCTCGAAAAGCCAGTCGGATTTTACAAGGTCTTTGTTCAGGGTCAGGCTGCCCATCTCCATTTTGGATATGCTGAGAAGATCTTTGATGAGACGCGTGAGGCGGTCGGTCTCTCCGTTTATGGTGTTATAAAATTCTTTTTGGGTTTCGCTGTCTTCGATTTCATCATCCATTAACATCTCGCTGTAAGACTTAATGGTGGTCAAAGGAGTCATCAGCTCATGAGCCAGGTGGGCGATAAACTCTTTTGTGGCATTTTCCGCTGTTTTTCTTTTGGTTATGTTGTCGCACATAATCATTTTTCCGATGGGTGTTTTTTCACTGTCCAGGAGAAAGGAAAAAGAAATCCGGAAAATCTCCCCGGGGGCAAGCTCGGGGAAAGGTGTGTCGAAATGACTGATGCCTGTTTGCTCAAGTGTTTCCTTCCGTGAAATAAATGATGCAATTTCATCGTGCTGCAAAACGTCATCCAGCTGGCGATCCACTGCATCCTGGCGGGTCTTGTTGAGCAGATGAAGGAAGTAGTCGTTGATATACCCTACATTATCCTGGAGATCGGTTGTAATGATACCGAAATTGACTGAATTAATGACATCGATGATTTGATTTTTTTCAAAACTCATCACACCAAGCTTGGTAGTCAATCCCAAATTACTTGATTCAACGCGTTCAAGTCTTTCTTTAAGCTGGGCCAAAGATTCCTGAAAGTCTTCTACAAAGGGTGTAATCCTAAAGTCAGTCAAGGAATTTTTTGAGACTGCAGTTGCGTTGGTATCCTCGCAAATCATATTTTTTTTCAGCAGGTCGAGGGGCCTGAGGGCATGTGTGAACCCATAATAGACGATGGTGACAGATGAAATGACAATGAATACAAGAATTGCTATAAGGCTGATCCTTTCCATAGAAAAAATCGATATGCCTGAACTGAACGCTTGAGTCCTATTCTTATGGTGCCGGTTTTTTGTCCGTTTTCAAACACAGGTTTGGAAAACTCGTAGATCTCACATCCGAGGCCTTCAGGCTCAAAGGCTTGTTTTTCCAGCCCGTTTGCGGATAAGGCTTTCATTTGAATATCGTTTGGAATTTTGCACGCCAAATTATCAAGAGACAAAGATACAAGGGCCCGTCCGGATTGGTCATTTATGAAACAGTAAACCAGACCCTGATTGGCGGTGTGCTCTATGAGGGTTCTGAGAAAGAAATTCTTTTTGTCCCCTTCAAAATCCTTAAGGGAATGCAATGCAATTAAGCTGACGAGGTGGTTTCCTTTATTCATAAGGTTTTTTATGTTCGACCTTTCTTCTTGCTGGATTAGGATTCCAACGAAAATTGCCACCCCAATGACTATTGCAAGCAACAAAGCTATGCCGATTTTTGGAAATTTCACCGGTATTTCCTCCCTCCTCGACCTTGAACCCGTACAGGCATATCATTCTTCTTTTCTTTGTCCTCATAGAGACATCTATCTGCCTCGGCCACCAATGACTCCGGGATCATATTGTCTGAAAAGTTTGCACAGCCGATGCTTACGCCGGCCCCATCGCATTCTTCCCTGAAAACTCTGGCAATACGTTCCCCTATTGTTTGACAAGTGTCCGGTCCTGCATCACTCAATATTACCGCAAACTCATCGCCACCATATCTGTAGCCGGAATCAACGACTTCACGTATCTGTGATGTGATTATACTCCCGAATTTTTTAAGGCGCTCATCACCCGCCAGGTGCCCGTAATTATCATTGTATCGCTTGAAATCATCCAAATCTAAGAGGATTAAACCGACCTGTCGCTTCTGCCTCTTTGCTCTTGTAGTTTCATCGTTCAGCTTTGAATAAAAATGTCTTTGATTGTACAGGCCGGTTAAGGAATCGGTAATCGACAGTTTTTCAAGCGCCTGTCTTGTGTCCCGCTCGATAATGGCCCTTCTGATCTTGGCCTCCAGCTCTTCTATGCGAAACGGTTTGTTTATGAAATCTACGGCTCCGGCATTTACAACGTCAATATATCTGTAATCGTCGGAGTATCCGGTCATTACGATAACGCAAACATCGGGGAAATCATTTTTTACCCTCTGGGTCAATTCCAACCCATCCATCCCAGGCATTTGCACATCGGTTATCAAGAAGGTATACGTCCTTTCTTTCTTCAACTCGGCAAGGGCATCGCTGCCACTAACCACATGATGTGACTTGAAGCCGCACTGCCCCAACAAACCCTCAAGAATTTTTCCGAGCCCCTCATCATCGTCAACCACAAGCGCCAGTTCTTCACTGTATTCAAGATGTTCTGTGTCCATAAAATAAAAAATCTCCAGCGTTGCATTTTATTGTAATGCCATTTAATTGACAGATCACTCCAGGTCCCAAAATTTGCTTGCCGGTGCGTCCGCATCAACCAATCCCTGCGCGCAAAAGTCCTCCTGAAGTGCTTTTTTGCAGATGCCGTTCGCGTTTGCCTCACACGGCCCATGGACCGTCTTCAGGATGTTTCCTTTAACGCATAGATCTGAAATCATGACGGTTTTTCTGCTCTTACGACCTGAAAACATGGTTTCTTCTCCCATGCTTCGGGATTCGGAAATAACACTTACGGCCAGCCGTCCCCGGTATCCCGATACAAGGGCCTTTCTGACCACACATCCCGCCTTCCGAAAGGATACTTCTCCTGGTTCAACCCATATTATTCAATATCCATGCCAAAAGGTAAAAGGTGATGCTGCGGTATTTTTTTGATTATTTTTCAGATAGTTATGGAAGGGTTGAACTGGAGAGAAAACATTGGGACAAAAAAAGAGAAGGTGTAACCGTTACATGAGTGTGACGTTACACATTTGGAATATGAATAACAGTTTACCCTAACGTCAATAACGAATATCGATTACATGAATTCCGAATGACGAAGGAAGGAGTTTTTGTCAATTATGTAAAATAAATATAGCGAAGCGATTCC
>JAFDJF010000818.1 GCA_019307645.1 Deltaproteobacteria bacterium | reverse complement strand
TGTTTCAGGTTGCGGTATGTTTTCTCAAAACCTGAAAGACACGATGTTGTCGCCATCCGTTTAGCAGGTGAAAAAGTCATCCTGTTGAAACGTGTGGTTGCTCTGGAAGGAGAGGTTGTGGAAATTCAGAAAGGGGCCTTTTTTGTGAATGAAAAGAAAATTGATGAAACGTATGTCCGTTACCCGTCAGACTGGAACCTTTCTCCGCGCAAGGTTGATAAAAGAAATGTTTATGTGGTAGGGGATAACCGAAGTGTCCCTATCGAAGTCCACCAGTTTGGACAAACATCAATTGACAGAATAATTGGAGTGCCCTTGTGGTAAAGGCAAAACATATTATTATTGCTGGAGGAATTCTGACAGCAGGGAAGAGGTGATTGCCGATCCGTGCAAAATTCATGCGCCCGCCTATTCGTTTTCCCGAGAGGCTTCATCCGATGAACTGTCAACTTTTGTTCTTAGCAAGCGTTCCCAGTATTCAGAAATATCTCTGAAGTTCTATGATTTTGTCATTGATTTTCCAGATAAAGACACTGCAAGAGTAAACTTAACCGAAAGCATGGAAGGTAAATTGAAAACAGGAGAATTTATTGAGGATATCCATGAGTTGAAATGCCAGTTGCAGAAAATTGAAGACATCTGGCGGTTAAAAGAAATTGAAGTGGTGGAGGTGCTCAGGAAGTAGGCACTTTTTGTTAACGATCAATTAGGGTTAAATTCATTTCCAGTCTCATGTATTCATATCCGATATGCTTGGCAGCATTGATAACAGCCTCTGCCAGCAGTCTTCCCGCCTTTTTTCCCCTGAAATGCGGCTTTACATATAGACGCTTCATCTCGCAAATACCATTTACAAAATATCTAAGGCCGACACAGCCAATAGGCTGATTGTCTGAAACGGCAAGGTATAAACGGCCTTCTGGTGAAGAATATTGGCCGGGAAAATCATTAAGCTCCTGATCAAAATTTTGAAAGCATAAATCAAATCCTAATGATTCAGAATATTCTTGAAACAGGTCCTTTGCTTTTGCAACTAATTCATCCGTATTTGCTTCAATAATATCTATCATTATTTCTTTTTAAAACACTAAATTAAATTGTTTTGAAAAGGCTACATCATTTTATTTTACAAATACCTTGCTTCCATTTCAATCAGTTTTCTTTTCAGGTCTGTTCCTCCACCAAACTGCCCTAAGGAAGCGTCACTTCGGATCACCCTGTGGCAGGGTATCAGGATAGGAAAGGGGTTATTTGCAAGTGTTGTTCCCACAAATCGATAGGCGCGGGGCCGATTAACGGTCTTGGCGAGATCTTTATAGGATCTCATTTCACCGTATGGAATATCGGCAGTGGCAACCAGGACGGATTGTTGAAGCTTTGTGAACCCGTCCATGTCCATCCATTTCCAGGGAGGTTGGATCGGTTTTCCTTTGAAATAATCGATGATTAAATTTTTTACGATGACAGCCTTGTCATGAGAACCAGGGTCGCCACATCCCTCAGTTTCAACGGCTTCAACAAGGCTCTCTCTGTCTTTGCGTGGGAGGAATATTTTAATGGCAGCAAACGGTTTTTGGCGGTATATCACCGAAGCATGGCCAAAACGTGTCGCGAAAATTATGTGATATGTCATTTTTTATTCTTTATCAGGAACCGTTATTTTTTTTCAAGAATGCAAGAATGATTATTAAGAATCGATGACGATTCTTGCTGAATTGATAAGTAATAGAAATAACAAATATGAGGAGTCGTGATTTTGCAGAAAAAAATTGTTTTTGAAGGGAATAACAACAGATTGCCTGCACAATTGAGTTATCCCCGGGTCATAAGTGAAAAGCTATGGCCCGGGGAAAATGGCATTTTATGCTAATTATATCTCTTCAATGGTAATTGCGCCGGGCTCACATACTTCAACGCAGCTTTCACAACCCAGACATTCATCAGCATTGACCGCAACTGATTTCTCATCTTCCATCTCAAATACTTCAACAGGGCAAACATCAACACATTCTTCA
>JAFDJF010000351.1 GCA_019307645.1 Deltaproteobacteria bacterium | reverse complement strand
ATTTCATATTTCATCACCATCCTTTACGCATTTGTGTTAACAATAAGGCTACAATTTATCATACAATATGTCAACAATTATATGGGGATTCTGGGTAGAATGTCGGGAAGTCAGGTGGGCCCCCGCTTCCGCTTCGCTTCAGACAGGCGTTAGAGGGTCAGGGGTCAGAGATAGATGGCTCTGCCGTGAAAAGGGCCGACAAGAATACAGAATTCAGGAGACAGAATTCAGAATAAGGTATTCGCCTTCGGCTCAGCCGGAAAATATCAAATGTGTAGGTGCGAAGTGACATCATTCTATTCTGACTCCTGAATTCTATGTTTCAACGCCGGCTGTCACTGAAGACGAGATGCCAAAATGTGAAGTTATTTTTACGCGAACCCTTAGTAAAGTGGAATTAGTAGAGACCGGTCACAATGCGTATTTTTTCGTCCAGCTCTTTGATCAGATACATGGAAATGGAACCAATCTTTGATTTGCTCAAACGTTTTTTATCTACACACCTAAGTTGAAAAACCTTGATCTTTGAATTGTATTGGAGGGTTGATGATTCTTTAGGAAGCAAGATCTCGTGGAAATGAACCTTTTTGCCTTCAGCCTTGGTAATGGGGGCCACGATTACCAAAGGCCCGCTTTGGTTGGCCGCGTCTGGGGAGATAATCACACAAGGGCGGGTTTTTTTAATCTCAGCGCCGATAGTTGGATCCAGATTAATCCAATAGATATCTCCCCTGTTTGGCGAACTCATTTCCAACTCTCCAAGGTGAACGGTTCCCATTCTTCATTAACCGAGGTGTCTTCATAACTTGCCTCCGAACATGCTTTGGCTAGTTGTTCATTAATTAGCCTTCTTTTTAACTCTTTTAGGTACATTTTGCAAGCTTGATCTAAAAATTCTTTTCTGGTCTGAAAAGGGTTAAATTGGTCTATTTCCTCAAGTAAGTTTTTTTCAAATAATACAGTGGTTTTTACTTTGGGGCTTTTTGTGGTGTACTGAGATTCCATGTATTACCCTCCTTTTATCCATAAATAATTACTTCTAATGATACCCCTTTTTTGCTGCATGTCAAGGCTCTTTCAAAAAGGAAGACCCATAGGTATCAAGCCTACACAGTTGACGGATATGCTTCTGTAGTAAATAAGGGCAATTATGCTGTAAGGAGGTCAGGGACGAAAATCGGCTCTTTATGTTTCTCTCTCGGGTGAAGAATGTTTTTTTATTGACGAGGGTCCGGAAGTGTCCGATAATAGTCTTAAGCATATCGGACCATATCGGACATTTTATTTTGGTACTTTAAGAAATGTTGACAATTCCGAAAAAAGTCGTCACTCCGGTGGAAACCGGAGTCCAGACAAGCTGTATCTATTTGATATAACTGGATTCCGGCCTCCGCCGGAATGACGAAGGAGGGTATTTCCCGACTTTTTACGAGGCCATCAAGAAATGTTGTCATTTAGAATAAATAACACTCGAGTCAAGGAGCTTCGAGAGCTTGCTCAAGCCACGGCGCGAAAGCATCAGGCAGCGCTTTCAATGGACCGAGAGGAATTGGACTATATTCAACGGAACGTCCAGATCAGCACGATTGGCGCTTCAACTCGAATCGAGAACGCGGTTCTGACTGATGCAGAAGTGGATTGGCTCGATACTACTCTTTCTCAAGACGCCCGAACAACCGCGTACCTGGATCACCGGGAATTTATTCAGGACAAACTCTCCAGAGACAAAGAGCGAAGTATTGATGAAGTCGCTGGATGCAGGGCCATGTTGAATCTCATCGCCACCCAGGCAGGGGACTTTTTCCCTTTGAGTGAAACCATATTAAGAGCACTTCACAATGAACTTCTGCAGTATTATGTTCCGTCAGCATACTACCGGGGGCGCTATAAGACTGCTCCAAACAGTGTGATTCGACGAAACAATGCAACAGGCGAAGAGACTTCGGTATTGGAGACATCTCCTCCGGGCCCAATTACTGAGAGTGCAATGAGGGATCTCATCTTATGGTACAACGATACACTTCCCTCTCATCCCTGGACCGTTGCCGCGGCAACGGAGTTTGTCTTTCGCTTTTTGGCCATGCACCCATTTCAAGATGGAAACGGTCGGCTGGGAAGAGGTCTTTTTTGTCTTTCACTTCTTCAGAGCCCGGATGAAAGCCTTCGTGCGATGACACCATATCTTCCCATTGATCGATATATTGAAAAGCAGCGTGAGGATTATTATCATACCCTGAGACGGTGTTCCGGCGGGAAGTTCAACGCTGATCCTGCCGCCTATGAATACGATCACTTCCTGGGTTTCATGTTAAAAGCAATTTTCCGGTCGCTTGATAATCTCGAATTTTACCAAGAACGTTATCGAATTTTGCAGGAACTCCCGCCAAGTGCAGTTGAAGTGCTCGATTGCTTTAAAGAACGCCCCGAGATTCGGTTGCAGAGGCGCATAATCATCGAAGATACCACCTTGCCCCGCACTACGGTTACGGATGCATTACGCATATTGAAAGAGCGGGGTTTTATTCAGAGACTTGGCCGCGGGGCCGGAATACGGTATCAACTGATATTTTGATAATGACGGGAAGGATCAAAGGACCATAATTTTTAAGCCTTCATGTCGAAAACGTATTTCTATAAAAATGCTATTATAATTCTGGCCGCTGATGTTATTCTTGTGGCCTTTTCATGGTATTTTTCTTACCTCCTGCGTTTCAATTTTTCTATCCCTGGGGATGCCGCTGGTTTAGTCCTGGCTACTTTACCACTTGTTATAGCTATTAAGATCCTGGCCTTTCATTTTTTCAAACTCTATCAAGGCATGTGGCGCTATACCAGCCTGACGGATTTAGCGAATATTCTGAAGGCCGGCAGTCTCAGTTCCTTGCTTATCATCTTTGTGATCCTTTTTGCTTATTTCTTTGCTGGTTTTTCACGTTCCGTATTTATTATTGACTGGGCGCTGACGCTGATTTTGATTTCAGGGTGCCGCGTGGGTATCCGTCTATATTTCTGGATGGATTCCGGTGATAAATCTGCGCAGTATACGCGTCTGGGCTTTTTCTCTTCTTTATTAAAGCACAATCGTCGGGGAAAGAAGCTTTTGGTGATTGGAGCCGGGAATTGTGGCGAACAAATAGTGCGAGAGATCCGTGAAAATCCTCAATTAGGGTATCGGGCAGTCGGCTTTATTGATGATCATCCTTCAAAGGCAAATCTCCAGATACACGGGATCCCTGTTGTGGGCAAAACAGATGAAATCAAAACCATTGCCAATAAAATGGGAATTGAAGAACTGTTGATTGCCATCCCTTCCGCTTCATATAAGAAAATGCGAAGCATTGTGGGCTGTTGTGATGGAAGCGGTATACCTTTCAAGACGGTTCCAAGCATGAGTGAACTCATTGACGGCAGGGTAACAGTGAAGGCAATACGGGATGTGCGTTACAAGGACCTGTTGGGCCGAGAGCCGGTAAAGCTTGACGAATTACGTATCGGAGGATGTCTTGAAGGTGCCCGGGTTATTGTTACCGGAGCCGGTGGATCTATAGGCTCTGAACTGTGCCGCCAGATTTGTCGCTTCAGGCCCAGTTCGATTGTACTGTTTGAGCGTGCAGAAAGCCCGCTTTATGAAATAGAGCTGGAACTGAAAAAGGATTTCCCCGATGTTGAAATTGTGCCGATGTTGGCTGATGTCAGTGACCGCCGTCAACTTTTATTTGTCTTTGAGGCATATCAGCCTCAGGTAGTCTTTCACGCTGCCGCCTACAAGCATGTGCCCCTGCTGGAACTGCAGCCATGGAAAGCGGTCATCAATAATATTCTTGGAACCCGCAATATGATCGATATTTCAAAACAATTTTCTGTTGAGCGTTTTGTCTTTGTGTCTACAGACAAGGCGGTACGTCCTACAAATGTTATGGGGGCCAGCAAACGTGTGGCAGAGCTTCTTGTCCATGGACAGAACGGATGTGAACTGTCAGATAAAAAGTTTATGTCCGTCCGTTTTGGCAATGTAGTTGGCAGCGCGGGAAGTGTGGTGCCGCTTTTCAAGAGACAGATCGCAAACGGCGGCCCGGTGACTGTGACACATGCTGAAGTTACCCGTTATTTTATGACAATACCCGAA
>JAFDJF010000350.1 GCA_019307645.1 Deltaproteobacteria bacterium | reverse complement strand
TGCAGTGGCATATGACTGTATTGTTCCAATAGTTCATCCTTCGAACAGCATGATAAATATCTCCCTGGCACAGCTCAAAGATATATACACAGGAAAAATCAAAAACTGGAAAAATATTGGAGGACCCGACAGGCCCGTGGTGGTCATATCACGGGATACTTCTTCGGGGACATATGAAGTATGGCATAAAAAGGTGATGAAAAAGACAAGGGTTTTTCCGGGAGCACTTCTTCAAGCGTCGAACGGCGCTGTCACACAGGCTGTTTCAAAAAACAAAAATGCTGTTGGATATATTGGCCTTGGTTATATGAATAAGGAGGTAAAGCCTTTAATGGTAAATGACATCAAAGGTTCGGCTGAAACCACGCTGAATGGAATGTATCCTGTGAGCAGACCGCTTTTCATGTTTACTCCAGGCTGGCCCGAAGGTGACACCATGGATTTCATCAACTTCCTTTTGCACCCTCAAAAAGGACAGAAATATATAAAGGACATAGGATTTGTCCCATTATATTGATCCCCATGTAAAAAGGCTTTTTTTACATGGATTGTGAGATTCAGGACTTATGGAATACATAACCGGAATAAATCGGCAGATAAAAGAACGGATGATCCGAATCTTTTTCTTTTTCGTTGCCCTAACTTCAACAACGATTCTCGTATTCATCATGTACTTTCTGCTCACTGAAGGGCTTCCCATATTTAATGAGATTTCTGTAAAAGAATTCTTCTTCGGCCACTATTGGTATCCCACGGATGATCCTCCCGACTTTGGGATTTTTCCACTTATTATCGCATCAATCGCAGTCACTGTCGTATCAGCTGTCATCTCCATTCCTTTAGGCGTCTTTACCGCACTATATCTGGCAGAAGTTGCATCTGCCGGACTAAGGCGTTGGATTAAGCCTGTTGTCGAGCTTCTGGCAGCCCTCCCGTCAGTCGTAATAGGGTTTTTCGGTATGGTCATTGTCGCACCCTTTCTTCAGGAAGCACTTAACATCGCAACAGGTTTGAATTTATTCAACGCATCATTGATGCTGGCATTTATGTCCATACCAACAATTTGCAGTATTTCTGAAGATGCGATTTACAGTGTCCCCGCAGAACTTAAAGAGGCTTCCCTTGCCCTGGGTGCAACGCATTGTGAGACCATTTTCAGGGTGATCGTGCCCGCATCTATTTCGGGTATCTGCACCGCAGTGATCTTGGGGATGTCAAGGGCAATCGGAGAAACCATGGTCGTTCTTATGGTGGCCGGCGGTGCTGCGATGGTTCCCGGATCCATATTTGACCCGGTGCGGCCTATGCCTGCCAGCATTGCGGCAGAAATGGCGGAGGCCCCCTTCCGTGGAGAACACTATCATGCCCTTTTCGCAACAGGCATTGTATTGTTTGTATTCACACTCATTTTCAATCTTCTCGCAGATTATATTGCAAACCGATACAGGCAAGTGGGGGCGTCAACATTATGAATAGAGCAATGGCCACGAACAATAAATATCAAATAAAACGAAAATTGATTCAAGCATCAATGTTTGGCCTATTCAAAACTGCTGCCGGCATAAACGGCGCAGCACTGATCATTGTGATCTGTTTTCTTATTGCGAGGGGATGGCGGGCAATCACCTGGACATTCCTCACCAAACCTCCCATGGATTCCATGACCAGTGGGGGTATCTTTCCCTGTATCCTGGGCACCGTCTGTCTCGGCCTTGGTGCAATTCTGGTCGCTCTTCCCGTCGGAATTGCATCTGCCATTTATCTCCATGAATATGCCCGGCCGGGTCGATTGATACGCCTTATTCGCCTTGGCATCAACAGCCTGGCCGGAGTCCCTTCTGTTGTCTTCGGTCTTTTCGGGCTGGCATTTTTTGTGGTTTATCTGGACATGGGGGTCAGCATCCTCGCCGGAACCTTAACCCTTGGACTCCTTTCTCTGCCGGTCATTATCGGGACTTCAGAGGAAGCACTGCGATCCGTTCCTGATACCTATCGTGAGGCATCTTTGGGCCTGGGCGCTACCAAATGGCAGACCATCTACCGGGTAGTTCTGCCGACTGCGTTACCCGGAACTCTTACCGGCGCGATCCTGAGCCTGAGTCGGGCTGCAGGGGAGACAGCACCCATTATGTTTACAGCAGCGGTTTTTTTTGCACCAGTTCTTCCAAACTCCATATTTGATGAGGTCATGGCCCTTCCGTATCACATTTACGTTCTGGCCACTGCGGGCACCGAAATAGAAGCCACACGTCACCTTCAATATGGGACAGCCCTGGTACTTATCTTGCTTGTATTTGGCCTGAACCTCATTGCCATCATATACCGGGCCAAACTCCAAAGAAGGATGTAACCGCAAGTCAACTCGCTTGTGTATGACAGGTTTAGTATGAACACAAAAAAAATAAGCTTACGGAACTTAAATTTTTTTTACGGAGAGTTTCATGCACTGATTGATATTTCTTTGGACTTTTATGACAACGAGGTCACGGCGTTGATCGGCCCGTCCGGATGCGGAAAAAGCACGCTGTTGCGCTGTCTGAACCGAATGAATGATCTGATACCGATCAGCAGGGTAGAAGGCAAGGTGTTACTTGACGATCAGGATATCTATGACCCCAATATCGATGTTGTTACGATTCGTCGAAAAATTGGAATGGTCTTCCAGAAACCCAATCCTTTTCCAAAAAGTATTTTCGAAAATGTGGCCTACGGCCTGCGCGTAAATGGTATCAGGAATAAGGCCTACCTTGCCGAAAGGGTTGAGAGAAGTCTCAAAGACGCAGCGCTGTGGGATGAAGTCAAAGGCAGACTCCATGAATCCGCCCTGGGTTTATCCGGAGGGCAACAACAGCGTCTTTGCATTGCGCGAGCTATGGCGGTTAAGCCCGATATCCTGCTGATGGATGAACCGGCTTCGGCCCTTGACCCGATTGCCACGCAGAAGATTGAAGAACTGATACATGAATTGAAAAATTCCTACACAATCGTTATTGTGACCCACAATATGCAGCAGGCGGCAAGAGTTTCTGACGTAACAGCTTTCTTTTACCTTGGAAAACTCATCGAGGTGGACAAAACAGAAGCACTTTTTACCCGGCCAAAATTGAAGCAGACGTCTGATTATATCACCGGACGTTTCGGCTAATCCACAAAAAGGAAAATCTTATGGAAAGACATTTTCAGAGAGAACTGGATAAACTGAAAAAAATGGTTCTTTCACTTGGGGCAATGGTGGAGGAAGCAGTGCGCCTGTCAGTAAAGGCATTACAAACCCGGAAAATCAACCTGGCCAAAAAAGTTATCGATGCTGATGGCGAAATTGATGCAAAAGAAGTGGAAATAGAAGAAGAATGTTTAAAGATCCTGGCTTTGTACCAACCCGTTGCCATTGACCTTAGAATTATCAGCGCAATGATCAAAATCAACAATGACCTGGAAAGGGTTGGGGATGAAGCTGTAAATATTGCTGAAAGATGCATCGTTATGGCGAGGCAACCACCTGTTGATATTCGAGTAGAATATAACATTATGGTGGAGAAAACCGAATCAATGCTTAAAAGCAGTCTGGATGCAATCGTCAACCTGGATACTGATCTGGCATACAAAGTATGTCTTGCTGACGATGAAATAGATGACATAAACCGAAGTATATATGACAAAGTAAAAGAAGCGATCCGTCATAATCCTGAACGAGTGGGGTACCTTATCAACTTCCTTCTGGTTTCCCGTCATTTAGAGCGTATTGCCGACCACGCCACCAATATTGCTGAGGAGGTAATCTACATAGTCGAAGGGACCATCCATCGCCATAGTAAACCCTAACGTTGCACAAATCTTTGGCCCAAAAGCGCTTCGCTCGCGCTATATCAGGCCATCAAGAAATATTTGTCCATTTTTAAGCCCTCACCGTATGTTTAATACACTTCCGCCCTAAAAAATGGCCAAATCCCGCCTTTGGCGGGACTGACCTAATCTAGAGCGTAAAAACTTAAGGACTGTTTGTATGATTTAGCATCAGAAATTCTTTTCATGCGCGAAAATTTGAACAATCGAATATCGAATACATGAATTCCGAATGACGAAGGAAGGACTTTTTATCAATCATATAAGACAAATATGGCGAAGCAATTCCATCCTTCGTCACTCGTCACTCGTGATTCGCTATTCGAATGTTCAATTTTTCCTTACATGGAAGTAAAGTCTAATGGTGCAATTTAAAAAATCGTTAAGTTTTTACCATTGACGTTAGGGTTAAATCCAGTAGGGAGAAAAACCTTTTTATTTGGGACATTCATCAT
>JAFDJF010000349.1 GCA_019307645.1 Deltaproteobacteria bacterium | reverse complement strand
CGAAGATAGCACCTGATAGCGGTAAGGTAACCGGTTGGATAAATCTTGAAGGGCTTTATCTGGCGGAAGGCCCGACAAAACCAGTGGATGCGCTCAACGGCATTGCCTACGATTCGAAAAATGATCGTTTGTTTTTGACCGGGAAGTATTGGCCCAAGGTTTTCGAGATAAAATTAATCAAGCCGTAGAACTTTTTTAAAAACTGGTCTGGGAAGTATTGCCCTGATAGCTAAAAGCTGACCGCTCTCATTCATAAATGTTATTTATGGATGAACCCTAATTAATGCCGTACTTCTTTATCTTGAGGCCCAGTGTCTTGCGGTTGATGCCCAGGATCTCTGCTGCTTTTGTCTTTTTTCCTTTTGTTCTGCGCAGTACGAAACGGATATATTTCTTTTCCAGTTCTTCAAGACTGAATGGTTCTTCGGAAAACATCTGAAACTCTCCTTGCCTCTGGGAGATGAAAGAGGGGAGGTCCCTTGCGCAGATCACATCGGTATCTTCAAGGATGAGAATTCTCTCCATTGTGTGTTCCAGTTCCCGCACATTCCCCGGCCATAAATATTCTTTGAGGATTTCCATGGCCTCGACTGAAATCTCGGGCACAGGTTTTTTTATCTTTTTACAGAACTGGTCCAGGAAATGGCCTATAAGGAGGGGGATATCACCTTTTCTCTTCCTGAGCGGCGGAAGATTGATAGGGACCACACTCAGCCTGTAATACAGGTCCTGTCTGAACTCTCCGGACTTAACAGATTCTTTGAGGCTCTTATTTGATGCCGAAATAATCCTCATGTCCACGATAATTTTTTTGTGATCGCCTACCCTCATGAATTCCCTCTCCTGAATTACACGAAGAAGTTTTGCCTGGATATTCAGGCTCAGGTTTGCGATCTCGTCAAAAAAGAACGTCCCGTGATTTGCAAGCTCAAAAAAACCGTGTTTTGTATGAGCTGCCCCTGTAAAAGAACCCTTCACATGCCCGAAAAGTTCACTCTCAAGCAACGTTTCTACCAGGGATGAACAGTCGATTTTCCGGTGCCGCTTTCACCGCTGATAAGCACCGTGCTGTCGGTGGGCGCAACTTTTAATATCTTTTCAAATATCGTCTTCATGGGGCGGCTTTGGCCAATGATAAAATTTTTTGCGGAATCTATTTGCATGCCGTTGTCGTCTATCACAGACGTATCAATCGTATCATTGCCGGACTTACGACTGGTTTTATTTAAGGCGGCTTCCAGATCATCCAGCCGGAATGGCTTGACAAGATAATCCAGCGCCCCAAGTTTTACGCAATGAACCGCTGAATCAATGGTTGGGTAACCGGTTATCATAATAATTTCTGTTTTCGGATGGTTTGCGCGGATCTCTTTGAGAACCTGAATACCATCCATATCAGGCATGCGAATATCCAGAAGCACAAGATCAAAGGGTTGATTGTCAAGGAGTTCCAGGGCCTCCCGACCGTTGGCCGCCTGCCTTGTGCGCAGTCCTTTTCTTTCCAGGGCCCTGCCTATACCGTTTCTAACGACAGTCTCATCGTCAACGATAAGAACATTTTGTGTGTCCGTCTGTTCATTCATTCGGATTCCATAATTACAGGAAGAAGAATTCTGAAGGTCGTGCCTTGATCGACCACACTTTCCACATCAATAGTGCCGTGATGGGCGTCCACTACACCTTTAACAATTGCCAGCCCCAGTCCGGTACCCATAACCTCACGTGTTTTCGGGTGCTTTACGCGGTAAAATTTATCAAAGATCTTTGGCAGTTCTTCGGGAGAGATGCCGACACCGGT
This sequence comes from Deltaproteobacteria bacterium, assembly GCA_019307645.1. The sequence goes on along the minus strand of JAFDJF010000349.1, from coordinate 3,370 downwards.
ATCTCTGACCTTAATCTCCATATATTCACCAAGCCCCTGCGCAGTAACGGTCACTTCACCCCCTTCCGGAGAATAATTGATGGCATTACTGATAAGGTTATTAAAAATTTCCTCGATGTTTTTTGTGTCCGACTGAACCGGTTTCAGATCCTTACAGGAATAGGTAAGGGTAATACCCTGTTCTTTGGCCCTTGCCTCGAGAAGGGCCACGGTATCCTCGATTACCTTGCCGATGTCAGTGGGTACCAGGCGCTGTACATATTTACCGGCCTCGATCTTTGCCACGTCAAGAAGGTCATTTATCAAAGCGAGCAGGGCATCTATCTTTTTTACGCCTCTGCTTATAAAGTCATGCTGCTTTTCTCCCAGGGGTCCGGCCAAGCCTTCAAGGATGACACTATTAAGCTGTCTGATGGCAACAAGAGGGCTGCGAAGCTCATGGGCAACCATGTTGACAAAATCCGATTTCATCTGGTCAAGCTGTTTAAAAGCCGTGATATTTTCAAGGACGGTTACAGCGCCAACAACGTTTGTATCCGGCCCGAGAACAGGGGCCGAAATGGCCCTAAGAAAATATGCCCCGGACTGGATCTCTTGGGAAATGCATTCCTTATCAGACGATTCATCATTCAATATCTTCGTGAGGGTTTCCATCAGGGAGGCATCATCTATTATATCATCGGCGGGAACCGGATTTTCCACTTCTTTAGATATTTCCAGTAACCGCATGATTGCCGGGTTGTGAAGAACCACCTCCATATTACGATTGGTGACGATAACCCCGTTGGCCATATAGTTGATGATTGTCTTCAGACGACTTTTTTCAAGATTGAGGTCATATAAATTTTGAACATTTGCTTCCTGAAGCCGGCGCGCCTTCTGTTCCAGCTTTCTTTTTTCGGCAGCGCGGTTGACCGTGGCGATAAATTCTTCTATCTGAAACGGCTTTGTAATGAAATCATATGCGCCCCTTTTCATGCATTCAACCGCTGTATCCACTGTTCCATGTCCGGTGATGATGATAACAGGTATGTCCGGATATTTTTTTCCTGAAATTTCCAGAACTTCTTCCCCACTCATAATCGGCATTTTAAGATCAAGGAGTAGAATGGAAATATCCTCCTTTGATAAAATATCCAGGGCAACCTGTCCATTTTCCGCAGTAATCACGTCAAAACCTTTACCGGACAAGACACGCGTACATCCATCCCTGATAGGCTTTTCGTCATCCACAACCAGGATACTAATCGTCTCATTCTCTTTCATGATTCATCCAGCCCTATAAATACAGGTTCTTCGGTTGTTGGTATCTCAGTAAATTCAAGGGGGAGTTCGATGGTAAAGGTGGTTCCTCCCTCAGGAGGGCATTCAAAGGAAATGTTTCCGCCGTGGAGCTTAATAATGTTCTGCGATATGCTTAAACCGAGTCCGGTGCCTGTGCCCACCGGTTTGGTTGTGAAAAATATATCAAAAATTTTGTCTCTCAATTCAACAGGGATTCCGGGGCCTGTATCTGAAACCTTAATAATGAAGAAAGAAATAGAATTGTCATATTTCGCCGCTATTCTCAGCTCCCCTTTTGATTCCATGGCGTGAACTGCATTGATAAAAAGGTTGGTGAAAACCTGCTGCAGTTGGCCCATGTCTCCAACTATTTCCGGCATGTCCGGTTCAATTTTTTTCACAACTTCGATATCCTGAAATATAGCCTGATTAACCAGGAACCCCAGGCATTTGGTGATCAAATAAGCCAGATTAAAGGATGACGTCTTTCCCACGGATTGTCGACTGAACTCAAGCATTTCAGATACAATTTTCTTGCATCGCAGTGTTTGGTCAATGACCTGCTGGATGTCTTCCAGGCATTGCGGTTGATCTTTCAAGTCTTCCTTGAGAAGTTCTGCGTAAATAAGCACACCTGACAGCGGATTGTTTATTTCGTGTGCAACACCGGCTGCCATTCTGCCGACAGATGCTATTTTTTCCGTCTGGACCAGTTGAAGATGTGCTTCTTCCAGGTTTTTCCTCATCTTGAGTATTTCCCGCATATCCGTAAAGACACCCACGCTCCCAATTTCTTCTCCATCAATTGTGATAACGGATGCAGACAATGTTACAGGTATTTCATCACCGTCTTTGTTTTTGACTAACAGGGAGGTCGGGTTGAGTTTCCCGACAGGGCCAAACTCATTGCTCCGCATCTTCTTCATGTTCTCTTTGGCCACATCAATGTCGTAGAACATACTCAGATGCCCCCGGTTGATGATCTCTTCGGAAGAGTAACCTGTTAACCCCTCCATCCCTTCATTGAATATGAGAACATTGCCTTTTGTATCCACAACCACGATGCCGTCAACGGTGCTCTGAATCATGTTTTCGAAAAAAGTATTCGATTTTTCTACTTCTTTTTCCAGCTTAACTCTTTCCGTGATGTCTCTTGAGGCCTCTAATATTTGAACAAGCTCCCCACGCTCGTCAAATATGGGGGATATTGTAATAACGTCATAACGGGTCTCCCCGTTTTCATCTGCGAATTCATTGACAGTGCTGAAAAGGCCCTTTTCCTTTATTTCCTGTATATGATCCCGTAGAAAGCAACTTCTCCCGAATTCATTGCAGGGTTTGTTCAGACCATGTCTCAGCTCAAAACAGTGTTTACCCTCAATCTGATTTCGATCAATGCCAAATTCCCTGATAAATGTCTGATTGACCGTCTCAACGGTCAGATCCATGTTGACCACCATGATTCGATAGGGCAGGGAGTCCAGTATCACCTGAGTTTGTTTTTTGGTCTTGAGTTCATATTGTTTATGCTCTTTTTCCAGCTCAGTCTTTTCTGATTCTATCTGAAAGAGGTCCCAAAGCACCCTTGAGGCCATGTGATCCAATACTGAAACATTTGACGGTTTTGCCGCAAATATTCGATCCCTGACTTTGTCTGACCCCGTAAGTTCGATTATCAGGTTGATGCCTTCAAGGGAGAAAAGCTCCTCAAAATTGGTGGTCGTAAACAGCCCCAAATCCTTTGCATAACGGAATCCGGGTGTTTCCGGATTTAGATCCGAGATGCCCAATATTTTCATATTCAGTCTGGACAGTCTGTCTTTGTCAAGGATCTCAAGCAGATTATAGCACGCCTCACCACCGCCGACAATTGCAGCATTCAAAGGCGTACCCGTTTCCTTCCCTTGAATAAAATAAAAGGGTCTGATTATCTTCTCGGTCTTTGATTTATGTGGAGGGTTGCCCACTTGGGTTTACCTCGTAGTAAAAGGTATGCGGTGTAAGGTTCAGGGTTTTTTATGGTATCTCGTTCTCCAGACGTACAGCTACCCTCTTTTCCAATTCGGAGATAATATTCTTCAGGGCC
>JAFDJF010000348.1 GCA_019307645.1 Deltaproteobacteria bacterium | reverse complement strand
ATGCCGCATGTGACAATAATCTCTTCATTTTTCGGGATGTCAAGTGGTCTATTTAAAAGCTCGGTCAAAGGTAGATGTTCTGCCTCTTCAAGGCGCCCTGTTGTCCATTCAGCCAGGGTCCTCACATCAAAGAAGTGGGCATAATCTTTATTTTCGAGTTTCTGTTTCAGCTCTGCCGCAGAAATCTGCCACAAATGTGAAATAGGAAGCCCCATTTCCTGCCAGCTTGAGATGCCTCCGTACAGATAGCCGATGATATTGTCATAACCGATACGATGGAGCTGGGTGCACATGTCATCGTACGCCTTCTCATCGGTCACTACTAAGATCAGTTCAGCTTCTGGCTCAATAACCATCCCGATCCAGTTTGCGGTCTGCTTTGCAAATCCAATGTTCGTGCTGCCAGGAATATGGACGCCTCCGAACGCGGCAGTATCCCTTGTCTTCAGGATGACGGCCCCCCGATCTACCTCTTCCTTTACCTGCAAAGGAGACATATCCCTTACAACCGGGCAACGTTCCAGCAGGGTCGGCCCTTTAACGTTCGTGGAAATAATATGGGAAAAGCTCTTTGGCCTTTCCGGAAAACCATGTGTAAACTCTTCCTGAAATTCCTTTTTTGAGAGGCTGAGAATAGGATTGCTCCGTATCTCATATCCGATAGTCGAACTGGACTTTGAACTCATCCCCTTTCCACAGAGTGAACCCTCTCCATGGGCGGGAAATACTTCGATACTATCAGCGAGATTCTCCAGTTTGTTATGAAGCGAGTTATAGAGATTGTTAACCTGTTCTTCCAGCAGCTCATGGCCCGCAAGATCAGGCCTGCCGATGTCACCCACAAAAAGACAGTCACCGGTGAGTACAATCCACGGTTCATCGCTTCTTGCCCTGTCTGTGATTAGAATAGATAGGGAATGTGGCGTGTGGCCGGGCGTTTTGAGAATTTCGATCTTGACTTTCCCGAACTCGAATTTATCTCCGTCCTTGACCGGTTTGAAATCAAACTGGGCTGGTGAGCCATCCAACAGATAAATGTCGGCCCCTGTTCTGGACCGCAGTTCCATATTCCCGCTCACATGGTCGGCATGGAGATGCGTCTCAAAAATATGCGTGATTTTCATCTCCTGTCCCCTGGCAATATCGATATAATCCTGCACATCCCTTTTAGGGTCCACCACACAGGCGACCTTTGTCTGCGGGCAGCCTATGACATATGATAGACAACCCATCCCTTCCACAACAATTTGTTTAAAATACATGACGATACGCTCCCTGTAGAGTATGAAACTAAAATGTGACTATATCAAAGCCTTCCTCTCGATACCTGACAATGCTGGGGTGACCAGTCATTTCATCCAACAGCCTCGATATCAGCTTCCACCGTATCGAGGGGTCTAATATCGAATTTTTCCACCAAAACTTTTGGATCCTATTTGCTGACAGAAACCATAAGTGCCGGCGCAATAAAAAAATCTGCCAAAAGGGCAAGTATGATTGTTATTCCCGTCAGCATTCCGAAATTAAACAGATTATTCAAACCGGCAAACATGAAGATAAAAAACCCGAGGGATAATACACAGGTAGTAACCAGCATTGCCCGGCCTGTGCTATGCAGGGTCTCAAAAACCGCGCTCTCGGCATTACCTGTTTTGTCGTAGCAGCGTTTAAAACCATGCATAAAATGAATTGTATCATCCACTGCCAGCCCCAGCGCGATACACCCTATGAGCATGGTAAAAAGATCCATAGGCAGACCCGTCCAGCCCATGAAGCCAAGGGTTATGATGACAGGCGTAAGGTTTGGCACCATACTTAGCAGTCCAATGCTTAGCCTGCCTAAAAGAAGAATCATAAGGAGTGTTATAATCATAAATGCCAGGCAATAGCTTTTTGCCATGCTGGATATGACACTGGCTAATGTCTGAAAAAATATGCTCATCATTCCTGTAACAGAGACTTTACAGTCTGGATATTCCTGTTTAAAATGTTTTCTTACGGTTTCCAAAAATTTACTGTATAATACTGCGTCCCTGAAAGGGACTTTTACCGTAAACCTGGCTTTTGAAAACATACTGTCAGTAAAATCCTCCAAATCATCCGAACCGCTGTTTTCAAAAAGCAGAAATTCCTGGGCTATAAGATCCCTGTTATCAGGGATCGAATAAAATTCTTTTTTATTTGCATGCAGGGCCTGGTTGACCTCCTTTATAACCACCGGGATAGACCATGCCTTTCCCGCGAATATTTCCCCTCTTTTTAGAGACTCCATATAAGTTGTGCTTTTTTCCAGTCTTTTTAAAAGCTCCGGATCATAAAGGCCGTTTTCCCTGCCGGTATCAATGACTATTTCAAGATTGACCGAACCTCGAAGCTCTTGATCTATTGTCTTTGTCGCAATCCGCACATCGCTTTTCTCAGGAAACCAACCGACTATATCATGGGAGAAATTAATTTTAGTGATACCTGCCATGGACACAATCAGGACAATGCCGGAAACAACAAGAACCCGGTATGGATATCTTGTGGAAATTTTTCCCGCAAAATCATATATTCTGTCGCTGTAAGCCGGCTTTGAATGGCGGCCTTGTTCTGGAATTTTCAGGGGTATTATACTGATCAGGGCAGGCAGAAGCGTGATGGAATAGACAAGGGCAAACATGACACCGGCGGCAGCAAATATGCCAAGATCGGCAATGGGCGCGATATCTGCAGTGGAAAAAGAGAGCAAACCGCCTGCCGTGGTCAGGCTGGTAAGGAAGATCGGGAGCCCCGAGTGGCCGAGGGCGTACTCCATGGCAGAGCCTTTGTCGCCGGTTTTCCTGAATTTCTGAAAAAAGATTGAAAGCAGGTGCACTGCGTCTCCCACACCAACGGCCAGTATAAATGAAGGGAGTATCTGGGTGGGAAGTTTCAGGGGGACACCTGCAGCGGCCATTGTTCCCGCTGTGGAAAAAAGAGCAAACATTACAATCAGAAGTGGCGGCAGAACTCCGGAAATCCGTCTAAACAAAATAAAGAGCAATACGCCGATTGTAAGTATTGCAAGTCCGAGGAATTTGCGCATGTCTTTAAGCATGGTCCGTTTTAAAAAATCAGTCACAACAGGCGAACCTGCCACATAAACCTGGAAATCCTGGCCCTTGTATTTACTGACAATATTTTGCACCGCGTTTACAGCTTCTGAATTTTCCCTGTCTGTAAGATACTGTCTGTCAGCCGGTTTCACCGCTTCTGCCCGGTCTGCCGCAGAATCGGAATCAAACCCGGAAAACACGTCAATTTCTTTGTCTTCATCAGAATAATTGTTGGTTTCAATTATGACAGTTGTAAAACTGCCGTCTTCAGAGATAATGATGTTTTCATATAAGGCATTGCTCATTGCCCGTTTTTTTTTCGATTCCAGATCCTTTCCGCTCTTGGGCCAGTCTTCCAGCAGGTCCTCGACAATGAGTTCATCTTTCTCCCCCCTGGTGTTTCTCGCGTTGATCAGGCTGGTCACTTCAGCAACGTAAGGAACATTTTCCTCCAGATCATTGTGAAGCCTTTTCAATTTTTCCAAAAACGGAAGAGTGAATATATTGTCTGATTTGATTGCAACCGCAATCATCTCATCCCGCCCAAACTGGTCTCTGAAGTTGTAATAATCCAGTAAGACAGGATCATCTTCATGCAGGAAACCCTCGGTGGATGTATCGACTGTTATATCAGGGATGCGGGAGACGAAAGCCGCAAAAATGATAAACATCATCAGCAGAGTCTTCTTGGGATTGTTATATATCCTTCTTCCCAGTCCTTTGAACCGAAGTTCAAACCAGTCTCTGTAATTCTTCATACATACCCTGTAACTACTCAGGTTATAAGGTTCACGGTTTCCCGCTTTCGCTTCGTTTCAGACGGGATCGACGCTTCGCTCCGACAGTCAAGGTTAAAAGCAATGAAGGAAGGTCTCTATTCTTTAGACAAATACCCTGTTCATCCGGTTTTTTGATATACTAAACGGTTTTGCACACAAAGCGCCAAGGAACACGCTATGTCGCTCTGGAAACATGAAGAAAATCCCGATAAAATCGGGTTTAACCGTGAACCGTGAACCTTGAACCCTGAACCTGGGTAGTTACCATACCCTTTGCTTTCC
>JAFDJF010000347.1 GCA_019307645.1 Deltaproteobacteria bacterium | reverse complement strand
AACCTTGAACCGCTCTCTTCAGGGTTCGCGCAAAAATAAATTCATATTCTTGGCGCTCAGATTTAGGTTAGGTTTCATCAAGCCTGTATTTTTCCGGGTCAAAGTAAGCCATGGCCTCTCCAACGGTAAATAGTGATCCGGAGACAACTATGAGATCCCGGGGATCGGCCATCTCCCTGGCCTTGTCCAGGGCCTCGGTCAGGAGTTGCACGACTTCCCCCGGTTTTTTAAAACCGGTCGCTTCTGTTACCAGAACCTCCGGGTTGGCTGCCCTGGAATATACGGGTCTGGTGTAGATCACGTAGTCAGACATCGGAACAATACCCCGGAGCAGACGGCCGATATCTTTGTCTTCCATCACTCCGATCACGAGGATCAGGCGCCTGTATGTAAAGCCGGACTTTATGGCTCCGGCCAGGGCCCTGACTGCTGCCGGATTGTGTGCGCCGTCAAGTATAATCGTAGGATTCTCCCCCACGACATGCATCCTGCCGGGCCATGTACTGTTTCCAAGGCCTTTGCGGATATTCTGAGATGAAATCTTGAAACCCTTTTCCTCGAGTCTCTCTATAGCAATAAGCGCCAAAGCCGCATTACGTGCCTGGAAGTCCCCCTTGAGGCCCAGGGAAAGTCCGTTCAACCGACGCTTCCTGCCGTAATAATGAAGCCCCGATTCTGTGGTTCTGTATCGGCTGTCCTTCCCCAGTCGCCAAAACGGGGCCTTTTTCTCTTTTGCAAGAGACTCAAACAGTCCAAGGACAGCCGGCTGTGTGGCCCCGGTAACCAGGTCAATGCCTTTCTTAATAATCCCCGCTTTCTCCCGGGCGATATCAAGAAGCCTGGCGCCGAGAAAAAACTGGTGCTCCAGAGAAATATTTGTAATCACGGAAACAAGGGGCAGGATCACATTGGTGGCATCGAGGCGCCCTCCCATTCCTACTTCCATAATGGCGATATCGGTCTTTTCCCTGGCAAAATAGGTTATCGCCAGGGCAGTGGTCGCCTCAAAAAAAGTAGGCGCCTCCCCCGAGACAAAGACTTCTGTTAGTTCATGAATCAAAGATTCCGTTTTTTCCGACGTAATTTCCTCATCATTAATCCTGAAACGTTCCGTAAACCGAACAAGATGAGGAGAAGAATAGAGCCCGACCCTGAGACCCGCTTCTTTCAATATTGAGCCGATAAAAGAGGCCACCGAGCCTTTTCCGTTGGTCCCTGCGATATGGATGTATTTTTGACCCTTGTGAGGGTTTCCAAGGGCCTTCAAAAGATTGGAGGTTTTTGAAAGCCCAAATTTGATGCCAAATTTCTGGAGGCTGTAAAGGTATCTGACCGCCTCTTCATAGGATGTTTTCATTTTGTTCACATAAAACCGGGGCAATTTTCCTCAAAAATTGACGGGTTCGTAAAAAGTCGTCACTCCGGTGAAAACCGGAGTCCAGACCAGCTGGAACTATCTGATATAACTGGATTCCGGCCTTCGCCGGAATGACGAAGGAGGGTGTTTCCCGACTTTTTACGAGTTCATCAAAATTGGCTCACTTGTATTTCTCTTTTAACAGCTCAATCATCTCCCTGAGTCGTCTGTCTTCAGGGGTTTCCTGAAGCACCTCCATGGTCTCATGCGGCAAAGGCCCGTCTATTACGATTTCTGACAGCGGGTGGTCAATTACGGTGTTGATCTGCAGATCAAGGATGAAATAGTGCTCAATAACTCCTTCTCTGCCGGAACAGACAATCTCGAAAGGATACCATCCCTTTCCCAGCTTTTGATAATCTCCAAACCGTACGGTCACACTCCGCTGCGCTGGGTCATTCTTCGACCTGTAGCAAAAAAACACCGGCAAAAATGTGTCTTTTTCAATAAGAAGCTTCGGGCTTTCCGGGTCTTCTCCTCCCAATTGATAAGCGATGATTCCTTCAAAACGGGTAAACGTAACCGATTCGATGTCAACACCCATATCAGCTAATAATGACATCCTCGCGTTTAAGTCGTCTGCAAGCAAGAGGCGACGGAAAGACATGTCACCGCCCGGTCCACGGCCTTTAATCATGCCTCTTCCTGCAGTCTGGTCTTCGGGCATACTGATTAGTTCGGCATAGTAAAGGTCGGGTGCCTTAAGCCATATCTTCTCATTTAAAATCACCTCGATTTCCCGCCCCTGCAGTGACTTCAGCTGCGTTTAGTGTGTAATAACCAGGGTCTTGAACCTTGAGAAATTGGCTCCCATCAGGTATAGAAGTTGCTCAGCCGGCATGACATAGGCCGGAGTCTTGCCGGGAATCAGCACGGCCACTAAAAATACCAGTGGTAACGTGATAAAGATTGTTATATATCGTCTTTTGAGCCCTGGTTCTATGTACAAAAGTTTTCCTTTCAAGAGCGTCAATTTCGAATTAAAACTGGCTCAAGAGATTATGACTTCCACCGGGCTATCCCTTCGGGAAACAACCCTCTTGCTTTGTCCGCAGTACCCTGGTTAGTACCCCTGTCCTTGACAGCTGCCTGCCTCCACCCTAACGTTGCATAAAATTTGAGTTCAAAACGCTCTAGATTAGGTCAGCAAGGAATGTTTGGCCATTTTTTAGGGCGAAAGCGTAATAAACATACGTTGAGGTCTTAAAAATGGACAAACATTTCTTGATGGCCTGATATAGAGCGAGCAAAGCGCTTTTGGGCCAAAGATTTATGCAACGTTACGGTCCATCTGGCTCAAAATGGCCTCTCGCACACGTTCCATTAATTCCGGCATATTCTTTCTTTCATAACCCTTAACGGAGATTGGCTTGCCGAAATGTATATCAAAAGAGCCCTTGTTTATTTTCAGGCTGCCTTTTGTTACGATACGGTAGCTGTTACTGATGGCCACCGGCACGATATCACATCCCGACTTTATTGCCATGTGGAAGGCACCTTTTTTAAGTGTTTGAAGCCTTCCATCGACGCTTCTTGTCCCCTCTGGGAAAACAAGAACAGACGTTCCGGATTTTATCTTCTCTGCCACATCATTCATGCTGCGGATGGCTTCTCTCGGATTATCTCTTCGGATTGCAATGTGACCCGCTCTTTTCATTGCGAGACCCAGAAAGGGAATTTTCATCAGTTCCTGCTTCATGATAAATTTGAAATCCGCAGGAAGATAGGCCAGCACCGCAAAGATATCAAAATAGCTCTGGTGGTTGCACATAAAAACACTCGGCACGTCATCTCTGACATTTTCCTGCCCCTTTGCCCGCACTTTGATACCGCAAACCCAGAGAATCGTCTTTGACCACGGTATGTTGACATAAGACCGCAGCCATCTACCACTTTTGTCAAAAAAGGACAGCAGTATAGCCCATAAGCAGAAAATGATCGAATGAATCGCAATAAAGACGTTCAAGCAAACGAATCTTAACATTTCTTAAATAACACTCCCTAATGTAAATGCCTATCCCTCGTGTATTTTTTCAAAACTGTCTTTGAATTCTTTGTTTACATCCCTCAGAAGATGTTCGCTGTTGAACCCCCAGAGTCTTGCCAAATTCACAAGGCAGAAAAGATGCGCGCCCACTTCCCGGGCAAACGCGTCCCTGTCCTCGGTAACAACTGCCGCCTTTACACTTTCAAAACTTTCAAGGACCTTGTCCCATGCATCCCCGGCATCTAAAGAATCATCATCAGCCCTGGCGGCCCTCTCACTCAGTCTGTGGGCGCGCAGGAGTGCCGGCAGATCAACTGGAACCCCATCCAGAAGAGAGGATGTGTCCCCGGAAACCTTTTTCTCTTCTTTTTTTATCCTGGCCCAATTGTCGGCGACATCCTCTGCATTATCAGCACGGGTCCGGCCGAATACATGGGGGTGCCGGCGGATCATCTTTTCTGTGATCCGTTCCACCACATCAATGAAATCAAATTCTTTCCTCTCCTCCGCCAGTCGGGCCAGGAATAAAATGTGGAACAGGAGATCGCCCAGTTCCTCGCAGACATCCGGTGGCGAAGATCTTTCAATGGCATCCAGGACTTCGTAGGCCTCTTCAAGCAGGTATAACTTGATAGTAGAATCTGTTTGTTTGGCATCCCAGGGGCAACCACCGGGGCCTCGAAGTCCTGCCACCAACTCAACAAGGGCCTGGACAGCTTTGGTTAATCTTTCAGGA
>JAFDJF010000817.1 GCA_019307645.1 Deltaproteobacteria bacterium | reverse complement strand
TCCATAGGGTCTACAACCAGGAGGGAACCACTGAACCCGTGAACGGTTACCTGAAATGTTTACCCTAACGTTGCATAAATCCTGTCGGCAAAAACCGTTTCACTCGCGCTATAGTGCATGAACTGCGCGTGTAGTCATGCTTTTCTGAACCTTATGTAGTGCGAACTACACTTCGGGCCAGAAAATCACGCCTACACGCACATCTCACGCACTCTAACACGTTTTTGTTCGAAGTTTTATGCACCGTTAGGGTTTATCCCCGCGATTTTTCCATTGAACGATCATGCATTTTCAGTCGATCAAGTCTGAGTCGATGCCGATCATCGAACAGAAGGCGTGACCCGATCCAGACTGCGGCAACAGTTCCAAAACCCGTGCCTGAGGATATCAGAAACATAATCAGGATCTGGTATTTTACTGCCTCCAGCGGTGGGCTGCCTGCAAGGATCTGGCCGGTCATCATGCCCGGGAGGCTCACAAGGCCTGCCACAGTCATGGCGTTGATGATCGGTATCAACCCGCCACGGATGCTTTCTCTCTGGATATCCCCGATGGCCTCTTTCCACTCCTGCCCGAGCATAAGCCGGGCCTCAATCACCATGCGTTGCTGCCAGCTTGTCTGCGTCAGGCGATCCAATGCCAGAGAGATTCCGGTCATCGTATTTCCAAGCATCATTCCCAGAAGGGGAATTGCATATCGCGGTTCGTACCAGGGGTCAGTCCCGATGATAACAATTAATGAGAGTATGGTTATGGAAAAGGACGAAACAAACATGGAAAAGGCGCCCACCCCAAACCCCCACAAACCCGCAAAACGCCGCTGCTGTCTCCCCATAACCTCACGGCCTGCAACAAGGAACATTACCATGGCCATGAGCGTAATCCAACCGATATGGACGTGAGCGAAAAGCGATGTGAGCACCAGCCCGATAATAAGCAGTTGCACAGTTGTTCGAAGCCCTGCCACAATAATCTGCCTGGCCAGGCTGAGATGCATCCTGATGGAAAGAAGAGCAAGCGCCATCAGCAGTGATGCCGCCAGTGTCAGGTCCAGGGGTGTAAGGGGGATAACGTTCATATCTAAAGTGATCGGTTCAAGGTTCAGGGTTCAAGGTTCAACGGCTTTAACTTAACAGAAAGTTCAGTTTAGACGGAACAATCGAATAACGATTACATGAATTCCGAATGACGAAGGAATGAGTTTTTTTCAATCAAATAAAATAAATAGAGCGAAGCGATTCCATACTTCGTCATTTGTCATTCGCTATTCGATATTCTGCGGTTCAAAATATTCACCGCATGGTAACAAACCCGGAAACTGCAGCTCATTGAAAATCGTTAAGTTAATGCCATTGCCCTTAGGATTTCCTTTCGGAAAGCATCCCGTCATTAAGGACAAAGTGTCGCGTCCCAACACGACGAATCTGCTCTTTGTCATGGGTGACCCATATAAAAGAGGATTCCTGTTGCATCCTGTAGTCTTCAAGAAGCCTTTCAACCCGCTGTGTGTTTTCAGGGTCAAGATTTGCAGTGGGTTCGTCCAGGAGAATAACCTTCGGCCGATTGCATAGAAGCCGCAAAAGGGCCAGACGCTGACGCTCCCCGCTTGACAAACGGCTGACACGCCATTGCATGACCCTGTCATCTAAGCCAAGCATCTCAAGCCACGACCCGTTTACTTCTTTAAAATGTCCTTCAACGGTATCATACCACCACTGGCTTTCAGCCGGAAGCATCCCAACGTTTTTGCGCCATTGAGGCGGGGTTATTTCAGCGGCATTTACGAGATCAAGTTGCACGTGCCCTTCGTGAGGTTCGAGATCCGCAATAGCCCTAAACATTAGTGTCTTTCCGGCACCTGACGGTCCGGAAAGGGTTACGCATTCCGATTTTTCAATGGAGAGATCAATGGGACCAATATTGTGATATCGAAGGTTATGTATTGTCAATCGGATCATAGTTTGATTGGGGAAAGTATAAGAGTCGAAGTGGAAAAATCGAAAAGTAATAAGTGGTCAGAAACCAGTGGCCAGAATCCAGAAACCAGTATCCAGCTAAAAAACTGAACCGGAGAATCGGGGGAGGAGTGAAACGGAGCCTGCGGCGAGAATGGAAGTTCATTCTTTATTTTAGTCCTCTATCCCCACTTTCTCATCT
>JAFDJF010000346.1 GCA_019307645.1 Deltaproteobacteria bacterium | reverse complement strand
TAATGCTTGCAGTAGGCATCCCCATGTATGTATGTGCGTCTGCATCTACACCCATTGCAGCGGCACTCATAATGAAAGGCATTTCTCCCGGTGCTGCGCTTGTTTTTCTTTTAACCGGCCCCGCTACAAATGTCATCACAATTTCCACCGTAGTAAAAACACTCGGGAAAAAATCAGCTTTCGTTTACCTTGTATCCATCGCGGTGGTCAGCCTGGCATTGGGCTATCTGCTTAACGTCTTTACGGCGAGATACGGTTTTGACAACATTATTCCGGTTCATCAGCATGAAATGCTGCCGGGATGGTTAAAAGCCGGCGGCACTGTTTTATTGTCCATAATGCTGGGGTGGTATTATTTTAAAAGAAAGATATCTAAAAAGGAAACGGACATGGGGGAGAACAAAATAAGCCTGAATGTAGAGGGTATGACGTGTATGCATTGTGCAGGGAATGTTAAAAAGGCAGTAGAGTCTGTTGCGGGGACATCCAATGTCCGGGTTGATCTGGGAGGGAAAACTGTTTTATTTGAAATGGAAGAAGGCGGCGATATGGACAAAGTCAAGGCTGCGATTACTTTTTCCGGTTACAAAGTATAAGATTGACGATTCCGTAAAAAGACATGAAAAGGAAAGGTCAATGTCATTAACTTAGGGCTCGCTCAAAAATTGAACCGACGAATATCGAATCACGCCTCCGGTTCGGGCCGTGGGGATCTCTTTTTGGAGGTCCGCATATTTGTGAGACATTCCAAAATGACGGCAGCTTGATACGCAATTTGTTTTTTAGGGGCTGACAAAGCGCGTCTTCCGCTCCAAGTTGCCCTTGTCTGCCTTTACGTTGCTTGAAATCCAGGCTTGGCGAGTATAATAGCAGCCGTCATTTGTGATGCGGACCTCCAAAAAGAGATCCCCACGGCCCGAACCGACCCGGGTTTATTGAGAAGTTACTTTGCTTCGCTATATTTATTTTATATAATTGAGAAAACGCCTTCCTTCGTCATTCGGAATTCATGTAATCGATATTCGTTATTCGGTTTTAACCTGGCACGAAAAATTAATACCCTTGAGGGAAAGGTAGGAATATACAGGTGGATTATGGGCTGTAAACTGTACGATAAGTGGAAGGATATGGCCGGGAAAGAGGGCTTTACTACCGGAGCCAGAGCGGAAAAAACATCGGATGATGCCTTTAGCAGGGACCGCAGGACTGTTCTAAAAGCCATTATTGCGCAAGTCGCGTTAGGCCCTCTGGCAATAGGCGGGGCGCTGGCCGCACCGAAAAACTTTGATCCCAGCCATTATGCAGGCAATAGAAACGTTTACCCCGGGCAGATACCTGAAGCGAAAGGCTGGCTGGTTGCTGACCCGATGCTGTGTGTGGGATGCAGGACATGCGAAATGATCTGTTCCATGGTTCACGACAGCGGTTGTAACCCCGCACTTGGCAGGGTGCACGTCAACAGCGACCCTCTCGGAAAACTTTCCCATATCAGCGTGCTGCCGGAAGTATGCAGACAGTGCAATGAACCGGACTGTTTTCTCGCCTGTGCATATGGAGCCCAGGTCATTGATAAGAAAACCGGGGCCAGGGTTATTATTGCAGACAAGTGTACGGGTTGCCGTGAATGTTACGATGCCTGCCCCTGGGACATGATAACCTATGACGAGGAGAACAACAAGGCAACCAAATGTGACCTCTGCGGCGGTGCGCCCCAATGTGTGGTGAACTGTCCTGCAGGCGCATTAAAATATGTTGCACTGTGAGGGCTTGCACGAGGGTAACCTGACAGGAAAAATGTCTGTTTGTTCGATTTTTAAAACGTGGCTATCAGGGCCGGGCCAGAGAACAATGGCTATGCTGTGCCTGATAGGTCTGTATAGTGATCTGAAGTGATCTGAAGTGAACTAAAGTGCCTAAAGTGATCTAAAGTTGAGGAGTGCGCTTAACGCGCAGTCATTTGTAGAAGAAAATAAAATGAATGCTTTGAAAAACAGTCGATTAGAGAGAACCGTCCGAAATAGATCAAAATCGATCGCGCAGCGCACCACCACTTTAGATCACTTTAGTTCATTTTAGGCACTTTAGTTCACTTAGAAAGACCGTGTCGCCATGTATGCCCCTTCTGGGGTTAACCCAAAACCGGGTTCTCAGGACCCGGATCTTTACTTTTGCACAGGCTTTGAGAGGAGATAATGATCGTGAATGGCTGGGCTGGAAAAATATTGAGAATAGATCTGGATCACCTGAAAGTCACAAAGGAATTGTCCTCAAAATATCTGAAATACACGGGCGGCATCGGGTTTGGTTTTAAGGTTATCTTTGATGAGGCGCCGGTGGCTGATCCATTCGACCCGGAGAACAGACTTGTCTTTGCCGTCGGACCGTTGACTGGGACACTTGCGCCGTCATCCGGCAGATCCGAAGTAATATCCATATCCCCGCACGTCTATGCGTCAGGCGCCAGGCATTCGCTGGTTACCCGGAGCGGTTTTGGCGGGTATTGGGGGGCAGAACTCAAGTTCGCCGGATATGACGCAGTCATCATTCAAGGTAAAGCCCCGGGGCCTGTTTATGTTTCAGTTTATAACGACAAGGTGGCGATAAAAGATGCCAAAGACCTGTGGGGACTGGATGCGATAGATACGCAGAAAAGGATAAAGAAAATCCTGAATGACCAGAAAGTCCAGATAGTCACCATCGGGCCGGCAGGTGAAAACATGGTGCGGATAGCACCGATCATACATCGAACCGGGAATGCTGCAGGTCAGGGGGGCTTTGGCGGGGTGATGGGCTCCAAGAACCTGAAGGCCATCGTTGTCAGAGGCACCCACGGGGTAAAAACAGCTGACGAAAAAGGCACCATTAAATTTGCACGGGATATACGGAAAATTCTGCCTGCAGGACTCGGCTCGACGCCAGCAGCGAAAAAAGCTTTTGTCTGGGACAAATACATCGACCCGGAAAACATAAACAAGCAGTCCTTGAGGGTAAATCAGACACACACCATGGCGCCTGCTCTTGCCAAATATCATGTAAAACACGTGGCCTGCTACGCGTGCCCTGTGGCCTGCTATTCTTATATTCGCGTACCGGGCATGGGGGCGGGGGCTATGGGTTGTACGCAGTTTTTTTATGCCTGGGCAGGTAATAGAGATGCAACAACGTTCCTTGCCAATCAGCTTGCAAACAGGCTTGGTATAAACACCTATGAAATGGTCCCTTTGATACAGTTTATTTGGTATCTCCAGGACACAAGCGTGAATGGCAAAAGCATATTACAATACATGAGCGATGAAGCCCTGGTGACCGATAAAATAAAAAGAGGCCTTGATTCAATACACTATCCACCGAAAGGCAAAGTAGGGCCGGAAGCCATTGAGATGCTCATGAATATGATCGCATACCGGCAGGGCTTCCTCGGGGAGTGTTTCGGTGAGGGTTTTCGCAGGGCCATGGACAGGGTGGCCGGGGAATTTGAAAAGCGGGGTTTGATTGAAGTTGCAGCCAGGATCATGGAGTTTGAAAATATGGAAGGGATCGTTGACAGTGCCTCAGGAGGGAATGGGGGCAGGGGGATGTCCGGGCATTACGATCCCAGGGCACTGGGGTATTACTGGGCCGTGAATTTCCGTATGGAAAACAGAGACCCCAACAGACATGCTTTGATCAGTTTGCTCAAGTGGTCGGGGCTTGGCTTTGAACAGTCGTTACCCATAGCCGAAAGCATCCTGGGAAAGGAAATAGCTGAAAACGGCCTTTCTGATGTTCACCGGGACCGAACAGCTGCCTTGACATGGAATGGCGTCAAATCCGCCCATGCCAATGCCGTTATCGCCCGCTTTATCCATTACAGGGGTTGTATCAAAGACAGTTTAACCGTATGTGACTGGGTCTATCCTGTAATGACCAGCGCCCGGAAAGAGAGGCAGTATGCGGGAGACACCTCTTTTGAATACAGACTTTTTTCCCTTATTACAGGAGAAAAAATCAACCAGGCCGAGTTAGATAAACGCGCGGCAAGGATCTGGAACATGCACCGTCTGTTAACTGCCCTGGAATGGGGAGGTGGTAAACCCGTTAACCTGAAGGAAGATCATGATCAGATCCCTGATCATTATTTTCTGCCGCTTAAAGAGCGTCTGT
>JAFDJF010000345.1 GCA_019307645.1 Deltaproteobacteria bacterium | reverse complement strand
AAAGTAAAAGGCGCAGTAATAGTGGACTATTTCAAGGTTTTTGCTTTTTAAAACCTGCCAAAAATGACCTGAAGATGAGATGCCAAAATGTGAAGTTATTTATGCGCGAGCCCTTAGGTTAGGTTTGGAATCGGAGACAACATGAACTCGGAAATTCGGAAAAAAAGGCTACTTAAGGAATGGTTATGTCTGTTTCTTTCGATAGCGGGTGGCTTTGCAGGCGCGTTATTGGTTATATATGTTCTTCCGGACATCATTCCAATTGAAAGTTACATAAATTTCATCATCTGCACTGGCTGGGCTCTGGCTGACTTTGTTTTCATTGCCGTGCCCATCTCAGTTTACCTTGTCCGTGCTATTTTGTGGACCGTAAAACGGGCAAGCAAAAAATAGACCCCAATGAGGAAAATGAAAATGGCGGCCAAACTTTCAGACCTGATCTGTTTTGTAATCGGCCCCTTCATAACCATAGGGTCTTTATTGGGTTTTGTCTATCATTTTGATGTTGGCCTGGGGCTTAGAGAGAAAGCAACTTACTTTTATCCCATTTCTCTCTCAGCCGCGACAATCGGTCTGGGGATCGGCGTGTCCTTGATCGGTCTGGGGATTTTAATAAGATATCGCAGAAAACATGCTTCCCCGGATGAGGCAGCGAAGGATGGAATATGAGTGCATAGGGCTCGCCCCCCAGGCGGGTTCATGGTTCGAGCTTCACGGCTTGTCGCCTCGAACCGGTTACTTGAAATCGAGTTGATCCTGTAAATCCTGTCTAAATTTTTTTCCTGGTCTTTGTGTCTTGGTGTCTTTGTGGCTGAATCAAAACAAATTCCCGTCAAAAGACTACTTATTACAGGCGCAAGCGGATTCCTGGGCTGGAATATAATCTCAGCCATAAAATCAGAGTGGGCCGTACTCGGTACGTTTCTGGTCCATCCAGTAGATATCCCTGGTGTTACACCCATTCAGGTCAATTTAACAAATTTCAGAGACCTGAAAGAGATCTTCGCCCTGGCCAGACCCGACGCTGTTATCCACACTGCCGCTATTTCCGATATCAACTTCTGTCAAGAACATCGCGCTGAAACTCATAAAATTAATGTCGAAGCCCCCTTGAACATCGCGGGCCTTTGCGCAGATCTGGAAATTCCATGCCTGTTCACGTCCTCTGACCTCATTTTTGACGGATTGAATCCCCCATATTCCGAAGACGATAAACCCTCCCCGGTCAGTGCCTACGGTGAGCAGAAGGTGCTGGCCGAACTGGGTATGAGAGAACGATATCCGAAAACGGCTATCTGTCGGATGTCTCTTATGTTTGGAGATCCCGGACCGACTGCAACAAGCTTCATTCAACTGTTGATTGAAGCGTTGAAGTCAGGAGAGACGTTAAATCTGTTTATTGATGAATATCGAAGCCCTTTAAGCGGAAAAAATGCTGCCGAAGGCCTGATAATTGCCCTGGAAAAACTGCCATCAGTCATCCACCTGGGAGGACTGAGGAGTGTTTCACGGTATGAATTCGGATTGCTATTGGCTGAGGTTTTTGGATTCAAACGTCCAAAACTAAATCCGTGCAGACAAAAAGATCTGAACTTACCTGCGCCCAGGCCCCCTGATGTGTCATTTGACTGTTCGAAGGCAATAGCCCTGGGTTTTCAGCCAGATTCAATAACAGAAGAGCTGGAATATTTGCGTGATATGTGGGAAGGGATTGACCAAGAAGCAGCGAGGTAATATGGACATCCAAATGCATTACACACCCGAAGCCGAACTTTCTGACAGGATAGCTAAATTTCAAAATAAATTGAGTAACAGAGATATTGACGGGGCACTAATCGTTCAAAAGGCGGACCTTTATTATTTCAGCGGCACGGCCCAAAACGCCCATCTTTATATCCCTGCTCAGGGAGAACCCTTATTGATGGTAAAAAAGAGCCTGAGAAGAGCTGTTGAGGAAAGTGGGCTGAAAAACATCACCGCCCTAAAAAATTTTAAAGAATTATCAGCGAACATCATCGCAGCAAACCGACCCGGAAAAATCGGTTTGGAGCTGGATGTATTACCTGCGAGATTGTTCAAAATTTACGAAAAACTTCTCGCCCCTTCTAAAATCAGTGACATATCGGACACAATTCGTCAGGTCAGAATGGTAAAGTCTCCTTATGAAATTGAGCTTCTGAAAAAGTCGGCAGCATTGAATTTTAAGATGTTTTCCGAGGCCCCCAATATCATAAAGGAGGGCATGTCAGAAGTGGAACTGGCCGGAAAGCTCGAAGCCATATACCGTAAAAACGGCCATCAGGGTGCTGTCCGGGTGAGAGGTTTCAACTCGGAACTCTATTATGGACATTGCATGTCCGGATGGAATCTGTCCTATCCCAGTTTCTTTGATGGGCCGGTCGGGGGCACCGGCACAAATCCGTCTTATCCGCAAGGCGCCGGTTTGAAAAAGATCGTGAAAAACGAACCCATCATGGTCGACTATGCCGGGATTCTGAATGGCTACATCGTGGACCAGACAAGGATGTTTTCCATCGGTCCGCTGCCTGATAAATTTATTGATGCCTATGAAGTTGCCTTGAAAATAAAGGCGGAAATTGTAAGCCAGGCAGTCCCCGGTACAAGCGGGCAGGACCTCTATGAGACAGCTTATAATATGGCGTCTGAAGCAGGACTGGAGGACTATCTTATGGGCTATGAAGACGGGGTCAGCTTCATCGGACACGGAGTCGGGATTGAGCTCGACGAACTGCCGGTGATAGCCAGGAATTTCGACATGCCTCTGGAATCAGGGATGGTGTTTGCGCTTGAACCCAAGTTTATTTTTCCTGAGACAGGCGCAATTGGCATTGAAGACACCTTTGTTGTTACTGGAAATGGGTTGGAACAGATTACATATTTTGATGAGTCTCTCCATATCCTGTGATATTGGTTATCGCAGTATGCTTCAGCACCGCCATTCCCCCATGCTCTTGAAGCATCTGCAACTGCAGCTCATCCTGAACCAGAAGTGCGCCTGCGTACCCCAGTGCGTTTATTGAGATTGTTCCGAAAAATTCTTCAGATCTCGGCACAAGAAGCATCCATTCACGTGTAAACAGAAGGTTGTAGGGATCGGACTGCCTTGCTCCTTCAGGTGCGTCGCAATGATTCAGGCCAACTGTCTGAAGCATGTTGCGATAGAGTCTAAATACCATTTCTGCGGCCTTTGAAGGCTGGTTTACCAAACCCGGAGCAAGTCTTGTAAAAGAGTGCACCAAAGGCAGGCCGGGAACAACACCCAGCTCACGTTCAAACCGGGCGGCGGCAAAGAGAGGCTCTACAGGAACCCGATACCCGTTTTCCACCATGGGCAGGGGAATCATCTGCAGGTGTTTGTGCTGCTGGCTCGCTCCTGCCACCTCCCCGCCATTATAAAATGCCAGTCCATCAAACTCAGCCATACATGTCCAGACAGCCTCAAAGTCCCGCAGGGTGAGCAGAATTTCCTGATCTTCAAATTCTCGTGTGACAATCAACAGATGATGATCGATGACATTGAACTTGTTTAACAGACACACATGAGTATTGGAAATATCCGCCACAAACATGTCGTCTTCATAAGGAAGAAACGGGTTTTGTTTCTTTTTCAACATACCGTTATTTTTAGCAATACCTTCTTTTTCTTCTTTCTTCCGCGCAAGATTTGAGACCATACGGACCTGAAAATCAACGCCACTGTCATTGATAAACGTACTCTCGGTGGATATGGGAAGAAGCGCACCAATCCTCAGCGCCCGTTCGGTCCTATCCAGGATCTTCCTCCAAAGGGTGCCGGATTCAAGTCTAAGTTCTTTTGCCTTCATTCATTTCCTCAGAACACTCAAGTATTAGAATCATATCCGAAACTATTTGAGTTGGGTGCTTGCGCGTGAGCGTGTTCTCATAACATAGATAAAATATGTGTTCGTGACAAGAAATTAGATAAACAAATTATCCCTTTCGTCAACAGGAAGCAATCGCGCTGTAGAATTGACACATAAACACTTCGTCTCACTCCACCCTAACGTTGCATAAAATTTGAGTTCAAAACGATCTAGATTAGGTCAACAAGGGATGTTTGGCCATTTTTAAGGGCGAAAGCGTATTAAACATACGTTGAGGTCTTAAAAATGGA
>JAFDJF010000344.1 GCA_019307645.1 Deltaproteobacteria bacterium | reverse complement strand
ACTATATGCCTGTGGTAATTTTTTCGGGCATTCCTCGATTTTGGAAAAAATTGCTATTCTCGGACAGCCTCCGAGTATTGACATCCATCCCGTTTTCTGGCCCAATCAAATTCATTGCAACCATTCATACAGTTTCAGATTTCAATGGGTTCAATTCCGGAAAAGTCCTGGTTTTACAAATACAGGAAAGGAGCAATTTCATGTCAAACCAGAAAACCAGCGGGGAAACGGTGATTCCCACCATGTGCGCCAGCCACTGCGGGGGATCGTGTGTCTTAAACGTTCATGTCAAGGACGGGGTCATCACCCGGATTGAAACCGACAACAGTGAGGAGCCTCAATTGAGGGCATGTCTAAGGGGGCGTGCTTACAGACAACGGATTTATGCAGAGGATCGCATATTATATCCCCTCAAACGCGTTGGTGAAAGGGGCGAAGGAAAGTTCGAACGGATATCCTGGGATGAGGCCTTAGATGCTGTGGCATCCGAATATATCCGAGTCAGAGACACTTACAGTCCCCTTTCCGTACTTTTAATTACCATGGCCGGTGAAGTGGCTTTCGTGCATGGGTGCTTTGGAATGATGAGGCTGTTTGCCATGGCAGGCGGTTATTCAGGCCCCTGGGGGACGGTCTCCTACCATGGGGGGATATTTGCTTCGGTTTACGCATACGGCACAGCGTACTGCTCAAACAGCCGGGACGACCTTCTTAATTCCAATCTGATTATTATGTGGGGCTGGAACCCTTCGGTGAGCATCACGGGCACCAACAGTTCGTGGTATCTGGCCCAGGCAAGAGAAAAGGGAACCAAAATCATTGCGGTGGATCCATTCTACAGCGAATCTGCCGCAACCTTTGCCCATGAATGGATTCCCATCAAGCCCGGGACCGATACCGCCGTGCTCATTGCCATGGCCCATGTGATGATTAATGAAAACCTGCAGGATCAGGTCTTTCTGGATACCTGCACCGTGGGATTTGACAAATATAAAGCATACGTGATGGGCTCTGAGGACGGGGAGCCGAAAACGCCTGCCTGGGCAGAGGCCATCTCAGAGGTTCCAGCATCAACCATTGAAAAACTGGCACGGGAATATGCCACCACCAAGCCTGCAGCGCTTTTGGCGGGCACCGGCCCGGGCCGGAGTGCCGGCGGAGAACGGTATCACCAGGCAGCCATCGCCCTTGCCGCCATGACCGGAAATGTGGGTATCTCCGGAGGAGATGCCGCGGCCAGGGCCTGGGAATCGGTAGCCGGGGGTTACCCTTATCCCGTAGGAATTGAACGGGGGTTGCCCATGGCCTTCAATCCGGTTCTCAAACTGCCTTCCAAAATATCCAGCTACTGGGCGCTTATGACCATGGAGATCCCACCTTTAATCCATTGGACAAAGCTGGCTGACGCCATGCTTGAAGGTAAAGAAGGGGGCTACCCTGCTGACTACAAAATGGTTTTCTTCAACAATTGTAATTATGTGAACTCACAGCCCAATACCAACCAAATTGTCAAGGCCCTGAAGTCAAAATCCATCGAGTTTATCGCTATTCAGGAGCAATTTATGACGCCCACGGCCAAACTTGCCGATATCATCCTTCCCACCACCACATCCATGGAGAGAAACGACATGACGATCGGGGTGGGAGCCGGTTTTTACGGCTATCAAAACAAGATCATTGAACCGCGAGGTGAATGCCGGTCTCACAATGACATCGCAAAAGAGCTGGCCAAACGTTTGGGTGTCAGCGACTATGATCCCATGACCGAAGACGAGCGGTTAAGGGAAATCGCCCGGGAATCCCAGATTCCTGATTATGAAAATTTCAAAGAGGCGGGTCTTCACTGGATTAATAAATCCGAGCCCTATGTTGCATTTAAGGCACAGATTGAAGACCCTGAGAACAATCCCTTTCCCACGCCGTCCGGAAAGATTGAGATCTACTCTCAGCAGATTGCCGACATGAATGACCCGCTGCTTCCGCCCATCCCAAAATACATCGAGACCTGGGAAAGCCCCAATGACACACTGGCTGAAAAGTATCCGATCCAGCTTTTAACCCCTCATTCAAAGCGCAGGGCAAATGCACAATTTGACAATATCCCCTGGCTCAGGGAACTGATCCCTCAGACGGTGCTGATCAATACGGATGATGCAAAGGCAAGAAAGATTGAGGACGGTGACCTGGTCATGGTTTTCAATGACAGGGGAAAGGTAAAAATACCGGCAAAGGTGTCCCAGCGCATGATGCCGGGTGTCGCCATCCTGCCCCATGGGGCCTGGTATGATCCTGATGAAGAAGGTGTCGACAGGGGGGGCTGTGCCAATGTTCTGACCCGGGATCAAGCATCTCCCGGTGGGTCCCATGCATTTAATACGGTCTTGATACAGATAGAAAAGGCATGAATGAAAAAGGGATCAAGTCTACTCTTGACCCCTTCATAAGCCGAAAGCATCATCTGATAAATTATTATTACGCGAACCCTAAGGGCTCGCGCAAAAATGTGAATTTATTTTTCCGCGAACCCTAAAGCAACAATTTCCTGGATGGCTTGTTTAACATTATTGCGACTATAACCAAGCAATGCTGTTTCTTCAGCATCAGGCTCATATGAGACGGTTGCGCCACGTCCAGCGTATAAAGTTTTATTGGGGAACATTGGATGCTCTTCGTCACGTATTTCAAGTTCTGTTTCATGACCCACGCTGCGGAAGTATTCCTCGATGTAATCTTTCCATGTCAGGTTTTCATCACCAACCAAATAGGCTTTACCTGACTCACCGCGTTCAAGCGCACCAAGCATGGCCTCAGACAGCGATTTCACCGTGATGTGATTGGTTCCGCCTTCCGGAGCAAATACGGGTACTCCAGGAATCTGCCCCTTAGCATACTGAACAAGCGCTTCAAGATGGGGCACGCTTAAACCAGGAAGGATCCCCAACACATACGGAGCATTTAGACTACAAACATTGAAGCCAGGTGTGCTCAAAGCTCTTACAGCCTGGTCAGACAAAAATCTAGATTTGACGTATGCGCTTGTTTCAATTTTCTCAGGCGCAACCTGGGGATAAAAACTGCCAATATATACCGTGCGACTGATGCCCGCTTCACGGGCTTTTTCGAAAAATCGAGGTATCGCTTCAACGTTTGTTTTAGTGTAGTACTCGGTTTCATCACTGCCCTCCGGCAAATGTCGAATATCGTTACCGGCTGCAAATACTAACCAGTCAAAACCGTTTAGCTGGCCATTGCTAAAATCATCTTCAACATAATTGCCGGCAATAAACGGAAGCTCATTTAGAGCAGAGGTCCCTTTGGGTTTTGAGCGCGACATGATCGTTACATCATGTCCTTGCTCTCTAAAATAAAGAGCCGCGTGACCTCCAATTAAGCCTGTGCCTCCAACTACTAATATTTTCATTGCTTATTGCTCCTCCCTATAGGTTTCCAATTTTCGATATAGATCGCTTCAATTTTGTTGTAGCCGGTTGTAGCCGAAAAGAAAAAGGGTCAAGAGTAGACTTTAGTGGTTCATTACCGCCCGTTCGGCGGCGGTCAGGGCGCCTTCGAGATAACCGCCGTGTTGGCTGGCGGTTTCCGTGCCGGCAAAATGGATGGTTCCGTCCCAGATGGAGGTTTGACCTGCCGGGGGGTGATAGAGGGGGTGTTCGTACATGGGCGGCTGGTCGAACTGGGTGGCGGTAAATCGTTCGCGAGCCCAATCCTGGTAGAAGAAGGTCGTCGGCTGCGCCGCCGGTTTGCCGTAGATAATTGCAAGTTGGGAGCGAATCGCCTCGGTGAGGACTTGTTGATGGTTGCGTTGCGCCGCCGGAATGCCGACAAAGCCGGTCAATCCGTAGGGGCCCTGGCTGTTGTTGGATCCGTCATGGATCTCGCCCAGCGGACCGCGCTGGCTGAAAGCCTGGCCCGATAGGCCCGTTTGCCGCCAGAAAGGTTCTTCGTAAAGGGCGCAGAATTTCGCCTGACCCGCCATCCAGGTACCGATTTTCAGCATCGCCTGGGTCAAATTATGAGACAGCTCAGGGTTAAAGAGAATGGTGGCGGCGGCAAGGCGCGGCGGCAGGGCGAGGATTACCTTGTTGGTACTGAACCGGGTCCAGGGCTCTTTCTCCAGTTCGCCGACGCTGACCAGAGCGCCGG